>CAKSKO010000143.1 GCA_934465125.1 uncultured Eubacteriales bacterium | reverse complement strand
GTGCATAAATATGTGCATTCGTCATCGGCTCTTCTGCCTCTAAAATTAGTGCAGGATCTGGGTAGTTTGTCGGATTATCGATGTAGACAACTTCCTTGTCTGTTTTTGTAATCTTATAAATAACGCTCGGAGCGGTGGTGATTAAATCCAAATTATATTCCCGTTCTAATCGTTCCTGTATAATCTCCATATGAAGTAGACCCAAAAATCCACATCGAAATCCAAACCCCAGTGCAACCGATGTTTCCGGTTCAAAGGTGAGGGACGCATCGTTTAAACGCAATTTTTCGAGCGCGTCTCGAAGATCAGAATACTTCGCGCCGTCGAGCGGGTAGATTCCGCAAAACACCATGGGATTTACTTCGCGATACCCTGGCAGCGGCTGTTCTGCCGGATAATCCACCCTTGTTACTGTATCTCCTACCTGCGCATCCGATACATTTTTGATTGACGCGGCAATATATCCAACCTCTCCGGCAACCAGTTCCTTTGTCGGCTCTAAACTTGTTGCTCGCAACAAGCCGCACTCGACAACATTGAATTTTGATCCAACCGCCATCATTTCAATTTCATCCCCAGGACGTAACGTTCCATCCATAATTCGGACATAGATAATAACGCCTTTATATGGATCATAAAACGAATCGAAAATCAATGCTTTCAGCGGGGCATTTTCATCGCCGCTAGGCGGAGGAATCAGGCGAACAATATCCTCGAGTACCGCTTTAATATTGGTTCCTTGCTTCGCTGAAATTCTTGGCGCGTCCTGCGCTTCAATCCCGATCACGTCTTCAATTTCCTTGCAAACGCGTTCCGGCTCTGCGCTGGGCAGATCAATTTTATTGATGACAGGAACAATTTCAAGGCCTGCATCAACTGCTAAATATGTGTTTGCAAGTGTCTGCGCTTCGATTCCCTGCGATGCATCAACAACTAAGATCGCCCCCTCACAGGCTGCCAACGACCTAGAAACTTCATAATTAAAGTCAACATGCCCTGGGGTATCGATCAAATTAAAGATATAATCCTTGCCGTCATCCGCACGGTATAACAGCGTCACTGCATGCGCTTTAATCGTAATTCCACGCTCACGTTCTAAATCCATATTATCGAGCAACTGGTCCTCCATGTCGCGCTCTGCAACCGATTGCGTCTGCTCTAGAATTCTGTCTGCAAGCGTTGATTTTCCGTGGTCAATATGCGCAATAATACTAAAGTTCCTAATTTGTTTTTTATCAATAGACAAACTTATCACCTACTATTTTTGAATCGTTTCATTTTCAAAATTTCTACTTTAATAAAATGTATTACAACAATCGCTCCTCGGAGATTGGAATCTCTACTCCTGCTATTAAAAATTAGAGTTTTTTCTTATTGTATCACATGAAACAAGTACTGTCACCTATGCTGTCAAACTCAATCCCATTTTCTTTTGTTGTAATACAGATTTGACACTTTCTATTTCTTATATTATTATAAAAAGTATATTTTATTTTCAAATTTTAGGAGGATCTATAATTGAAACGAACACTTTGTATCCTTTTGATTCTCTCTCTTCTACTCCCTTTTTCAGGTTGTACGAAAAAAGAAGCTCCGCCGACGCACTTAAAATTGATTACCTCCTTTTACCCGATTTATATTATGACAATAAATATAACAGCAGATGTCGAAGGGGTAAGCGTGAGCAATATGGCGGATAAAACTATCGGATGCCTACACGATTTTCAATTGCAGACAGATGATGTCAAACGCATTGAGAGCTCCGACGCTTTGATTATCAACGGAGCCGGAATGGAATCATTTCTCGATAAGATTACAGCAGAACGGCCAGACCTTCCTGTGATTGATTCGAGTGTTGGAATTGATTTAATCGAAGAGGAAGACTCTCATCACCACCACGATCACGACGGTCATAGTCACGAGGAACACGACGGTGACACAGAAGACGAAGAGCACGAAGACGTCAATCCTCATATTTGGGTATCGATTAGCAATTATATCGAACAGGTAAAAAATATAGCAAACGGGATCATCGCACTTGATCCTGAAAACAGGGAACAATACCAGAGCAATACAGCGCGTTACCTCGAGCAGCTGACATCTTTAAAAAGTACAATGCATAAAGACTTACAAACACTTTCTTCAAGAGACATCATCACTTTTCACGAAGCGTTTCCATATTTTGCGAAAGAATTTGACTTAAACATTGCTGCGGTTATTGAACGGGAACCCGACAGTGAACCGAATGCAAAAGAGTTGAGCGAAACGATTACTTTGGTTAGAGAAAATTCTGTCAAAGCGTTGTTTGTAGAACCGCAGTACCCGAAAACTTCGGCTGATATTATCGCCAAAGAAACTGATGCTTCAGTCTATGTATTGGATCCTGCTGTTACTGGAAGCTTAGAAAAGGATTCCTACTTAAAAATCATGCAGCAGAATCTTGTTGTGTTAAAGGAGGCTCTTTCGTAGATGAATGAACAACAAGCCGTTTGTCGATGCAGCGTTAAAATCGACCATTTATCGATTAAAAAAGGCAATCAAGTGATTCTTTCAGACGTGTCGCTGCAGGCAAATCATGGTGAGATTCTTGCTTTGATTGGTAGAAATGGATCCGGAAAAACTACCCTTTTAAAAGCAATTTTGGGGCGCGTGAGCTATTCAGGCACCATCTCGTTTTTTAATAGAGATAGGGAACGTATTGTTAGTCCACGCATCGGGTATGTTCCGCAAACATTGATTTTTGATCGGAACACTCCTGTAACAGTGCTTGATTTATTTTGTGCGAATTCAAGCTCTTTTCCTGTTTGGTTTGGGCATAGAAAGAAGCAAGCTAATCACCTAGATTCTCTTTTAAAAAAGGTCGGAGCGCAACAGCATCTTCACAAAAAAATTGGACAACTCTCCGGCGGCGAGCTGCAACGGATTCTTCTTGCGTTCGCTCTTGATCCTATACCAGACATTTTGCTACTTGATGAACCAGTTTCAGCTGTTGACCGCAAAGGGATCAGTTTATTTTATGAGATGGTCACTTCGATGCGAAACGAATATCATATGCCCATTATTTTGGTCTCTCACGATTTGGGGCATGTACAAAAATACGCGACCAAGGCAGCGTTAATTGATAAAACAGTCATTACACTTCAACCATCGAGTCAAATACTGAAAAACAAAGCGGTTAGGGAAACCTTCGGCCTAGATATTGACGGAGGTGAATGGTGATGGACCTTTTATATTCTCTTTTGGAGCTGTTTCCTTTTGAATGGACACAGTTTGACTTTATGAAGAATGCCCTTTTGGCTATTTTATTGATTACTCCCCTTTTTGGCCTTGTTGGAACGATGGTTGTTAACAATAAAATGTCGTTTTTTTCTGATGCATTAGGTCATTCAGCGCTTACCGGAATTGCAATCGGCGCTTTGATAGGAATCAATAATTATATTTTTTCGATGATGGGTTTTGCGCTCTTGTTTGCTGTTTGTATCTGTGCGATTGTGGAGTCGGGCGTCTCATCGTCTGACACAATTATCGGCGTGTTTTCTTCCGTCGGGGTTGCGCTGGGTATCGTTTTATTATCCTTTGGTGGCGGATTTTCTAAATATTCCAATTACCTGATTGGCGATATCTTGTCAATTCGTGCAAGCGAAATTCTGATGCTCTTGCTTGTATTGCTACTTGTTATTATCATTTGGATCGTCTCATTCAATCGGCTGCTTCTTTCGAGTATTAATGCCGATCTTGCGGCAAGTAAAAAGGTAAACGTCCGCTTTTATAAAAACCTCTTTATGATTTTAATCGCCTTGATTGTTACGATCTCAATCAAATGGGTCGGAATTTTAATTATTAATTCCCTATTGATACTTCCTGCAGCGTCTGCTAGAAATTTGGCAAAAAGTATGAAATCCTATCACTGTTTATCTGTTGTATTTTCTTTACTC
>CAKSKO010000142.1 GCA_934465125.1 uncultured Eubacteriales bacterium | reverse complement strand
AAAAAAGCGCCTTGAATGTGCGATTATGATCAAAGCGGCGCTTGCTGAATAAAGAAAAGGAGTTGTTATAAGTGAACCATGCAGCAATTGGATTTATCGGAGCAGGGAATATGGCAACGGCGATTATCAGCGGAATACTTAGAACAAAACAATATGATCCTTCTAAAATTTATATTTTTGATTTAGATCAGAAGAAAAGAACAAAAATGGCTGAATTGGGACTGACGGTTTGTGATTCTTCTTTAAAAGTAGTCAAAGAGTGTGAATATGTAGTTCTGGCAATAAAACCGCAAAACTATAAAGAAGTCTTAGAGCAGATAAGGCCGGCAGTTAGGGAAAGCCTTGTGATTGTCTCGATTGCAGCGGGAATTTCTACCGATTATATCAAAGAAAGCTTGCAGTGTAATTGCCCTGTTGTCAGAGCGATGCCAAACACGCCTCTGTTGTTGGGAGAGGGCGCAACGGCTCTGTGTGCTTCAGATAATGTATCAAAGGAGCAATTTAAGACAGCCTGTGACTTGTTTTCTGCATCAGGAATCGTAGAAGTTTTAACAGAAGATAAAATGAATGCGGTAATCGCTGTTAACGGGAGCAGTCCTGCATATGTTTACCTGTTTGCGAAGGCAATCGTCGACTTTGCATCCCGTTATGGAATCGATCGGGACCAAGCGACGAAGCTTTGTTGTCAAACATTGAAAGGCAGTGCGCAGATGCTCTCGAATTCCGGGCAAACCCCCGAAGAGTTGATTCGGATGGTTTCTTCTCCGGGAGGGACCACATTAGAAGCATTGAAGGTTTTGGAACAAAAAGGATTTTATCATGCCATTCAGGATGCAATGGCACAATGCACAAAACGTGCACAAGAACTCGCAAAATAGGAATATCCCATCCCTTTCAAACATAGGTATTTTTTGAGATGATTCCATAGGGAGGATGTATATGAAAGGGATTGTTGTGTCAAATTTTCGAGGTAAAGTAAAAAAACATGAAATAATCAAAGTAATCAAGGAAAACAAGCTGACCGTTTTGCTGCTTGTTTTCTTGTTTGCAGGGATGATCTTTGGAGCGATTTCAGCCCGCTTTGCTGGTGATGAAATCTTAGAAAATCTTGATTTTTTGTTTGCAAGCAACTTTAAAGTTAGAGCGTCACAGTCGGTTTTTACGACGTTTGCTGCGTCACTTACGTCGTCCTTTATCTTTGTGTTTTGTTTGTTTTTGTTGGGATTATCTGCATGGGGAATTTTAGTAATCCCTCTCGTTCCGTTCTTTAGAGGATTGGGTCTCGGTCTGACCGCGGGATTTCTTTACTCCACGTATGGGTTGAAAGGGATCGCGTTTCATCTCATCGTTTTGTTACCAGGTGTATTTCTTTCTGCTGTTGCGATTATTTTGCAATCCAAAGAATCAATAGGGTTTTCTGCAAGGCTTGCATCGAAAATCATTCCAAAGGGCAACTTGGATAGACTTTGGCCAAGCTTTCAGCTGTATTTGCTTCGGACAGGGTATATTTTTATCATTTTAGTATTTTCTGCGGCGATCGATTTATTTTTCACTGCTGTGTTTGCAGGGTGTTTTACATTTTAATCTCCAGTTTTTAAGCGATTTACATAGAATAACAAAAGGACTCCGATACTAAGAAAAAGCCAGTGTCAGAGCCTTTTTTTATTATAAGGATTTTCATTTTGGGGAACGATAAAAATCTTTTAAGAACCAAACATTAGGAGCAGTAAATTCTCGACCGTTCAGATATTCTAAGCTTCCAGAGGGGGAAGTAAATGAAAAGGTGAGTTTATAAGAATATAGCGCTTGATATTTATATCCCGTTGGTTTGTTAAGTGCGTTGGTTCCGTATTTTCCATCTCCGACGAGTGGATGACCGAGATACGCCATATGCGCTCTGATTTGATGGGTTCTACCTGTTAAAAGTTCTACCTCTACAAGGCTGAACCGATCCTTTTCATCGAGAACTTGATAACGGGTTTGGATGGTTTTTGTTTTCTTAGTAGGTTTTTTTGAGATATAGACGCGATGTTGCGATTCATTTTTTTCTAAATAAGCGGTGAGTGTTCCAGACTTTTGCGTAAATAACCCGTGGACAATACAGAGGTATCGTTTCTTAAGCTCGCGGTTACGCATTTTGTCATTTAAGATTCGCAGTGTTTCTGCATTTTTTGCAGCAATCACAATTCCCCCTGTGTTGCGGTCAATACGGTTAACAAGAGAAGGGGTAAAGGATTGCTCTTTTGCTGGATCGAAACAACCTTTCTCGTAAAGATAGTGTTTTACTCTGGCGATCAGAGAATCAAAGTGATAGGTTTCGTCCGGGTGGACTATCAGTCCAGGCTGCTTATCTAAGAGAAGAAGATTATCGTCTTCATATAGGATGTTAAGTTTTTTGGGCGCTTTTAAAAAGTCATATGCTTCTTCACACTCTTGAAAAAATTCATCGTTGATATAAAGAGACAAAACGTCTCCTTCCTGCAACCTTGTACTAACTTCGCCTTTTTTTCCGTTTACTTTGATTCTTTTCTTACGAATATATTTATATAAAAGTGATTCTGGCATTGCTTTTAGAGATTTGCTTAAAAATTTGTCGAGCCGCTGCCCAGAATCATTATTTGTAATAATCATAGTTTTCATATTTTTCCTCATTTTTGATCAATATTTTTTATTTTTTAGGATACCATACCCGCGGTGAGCAAACCACTCATGTTCCCGTCTGCTTACCAAACCGGGCAGGTATAGGTTTGGTAAAATGCCCGCGTTAGAGTCTCGCTGCCGACATTATACCATAAAAAACAAAGCCTGAATACTTTTCAAATCCTATAACTTGTTATATAATAAAAAAATAGAGATAAAAGGTAGAAAAGATGATAACAGAGAAAAGGGTTATTGCTATTTTAAAGGATCAGGAGTACTTCGGCATGGGCATTTTGAGTTGTTTCAGGGCGGTATAGTGCGCAGTATTTGCAATGTGTAAAAATTTTTAAAAATTCAAAATACAGTGCAGAATTATGCAGTGCGTTTTCGAAGCAATATCGCAGCGCCGGCGTAGAGGTGGCAGTAGGACCGATAATCGGAACAATTCAAATGGCATATAAAATTGGTAAGGCTTTGGAATCTGATGATTTTTTGCAGAACGCGAGCAGGAGTCGATGCCCTTTTCAAGAGGATTTGACCTTGAAAAGGGCAAGCGATTCTTGTAATAGAAGATGTTGCTACGATGTGAGAATCTGTAAAAGAAGTATTAGATCCTGTAAAACGAGCTGGTTCTCAGAAGGTTATAGCTGGTGAGATTATTGATCGAATAAGTCGATCGATTGCGTTTTTATCTGTTATTTCGTTTGTCTTTGCTTCTATTTGTCGGAAGAATGTCTGTTGTGTAAAGTAGGGGGAAACTTTTATTAAACCGGGGAACTGAAAATAGTTTTTGTTGAAAGTGAAAGGG
Organism: uncultured Eubacteriales bacterium; assembly: GCA_934465125.1. GTDB lineage: Bacteria > Bacillota > Clostridia > Oscillospirales > Acutalibacteraceae > CAKSKO01. The sequence goes on along the minus strand of CAKSKO010000142.1, from coordinate 497 downwards.
AGATTTTGAGTTGCATGAAGAACATAGAAAAAGAATGAGACAGAAATTTTTGAAAGAAGGCCTTGAAACGTTTCCAGATCATGAAAAGCTGGAATTTCTGCTTTTCAATGTTATCTCGCGCAAAAATACGAATGATGTCGGTCATAAATTGCTTGATACATTTGGATCATTTTCTTCAGTTCTCGACGCGCCGATTGATACATTGATGAAAGTGGATGGAGTTGGTGAAGCTGCTGCTGTTATGCTAAAACTGATTCCTGAAGTGTGTAGATATTATTTAGAGGATAAACAGGATTATAAGAGCAAAGTTGTAAATCCTAAAATGATCGGGGATTTCTTTCTTAGTAAGTTTATTGGACGCATGAATGAAACGGTGATATTAATGCTGCTCGATAGTAAATCAAAGATGCTGTATTGCGGGGTTGTGAGTGAAGGAAGCGTCAATTCGGCGGATATCTATATACGTAAGATTATCGAGATGGCGATGCGATATAATG
>CAKSKO010000141.1 GCA_934465125.1 uncultured Eubacteriales bacterium | reverse complement strand
TTTACCGACATATTTTTTGAAGCGGCTTCAACGGTCACAGTTGTTCCGATCGGTGCAACAGTAGCAGATGTTCCAGAAAATACTAGCCCAAGTGAAAGCGTGACAACGGCAATTCCTTTCGTAATTTTTTTCTTCAACATGTTCTTCCTCCTTTTGCATATCGACATTTATGCGTGATCTAATTATAAACTTTATAATCGGAGGGGACAACCCCTGAACTGGAAAATTGTCTACTATTTTCCATAAGAAACAGTTGTTTCCTTTAATATAGAAGATTATAACGATCACTTGTTGACTATATTAGCCATTTATGGCTAATTTTATTATAGCCCGTTTATGGGTATCATGCAAGTATAAGGAGTGAACTTGCATGATCTCATACGAACCATTCTGGAATACATTAAAATTAAAGAATATCAGCCAATATCAGTTGATTCATAAATACAATATCTCAGCCGGACAGCTTTCCCGGATGAGAAGTAACTCAAATATTTCGACCCATACAATTAACGCACTCTGCGAAATACTCGACTGTCAGGTACAAGACATCCTCACATATAAAAAACAAGCATAAAAGTCTTCCATCAGATTAATTTCAGGTGGAGGACTTTTTAATTTTTTGTATAACATTTTCCATCTCATATTTTTTCTTATAATATCTATTTACTGCTTTTTCTAAATTATCTTTGTATGCTCTTAAATACTGATAATTCAGCTTAATAACATTCCGATTTATAACAGGGCTTTCATTTTCATTATTTTTAGAGCATAAATTTTTAATTGTTCTGTAGTCAAGATTTGCTCTATAACTGGCTATTCCAAAGTAAATACAGATAGATCCTTGAATACCATTATTCAAATTGCTAATTAAAAAATCACCAAAGTTATCTGTAAGCATTTGAGATAAACATTCAATATAATCGTATGATGGTGGACTTTCTAAATAATTCTTTAATTCGGACATTGCCGAATCTAGTGAAGACATTTGGAGTTTGTCAAAAGAAGTTCTTGTTGCTTCTGAGAATCTCCATTTTGAAAGACTTTCTCTGATTTTTCTTGAGTCTTCAAGAGGTAAATCACAAATAATTTTATAAAATTTAGAATATTGATCCTTGTCTAACTTCTTTTTTTTACAATATTGAGTGAAATCTCCATATATTTTTTTATATTTTTCTTTATACTTTTCTCTCGTTTCTTTTGGATAAAAATATCTTCTTTTATAATCCTCTTCATCTATTGATGCTAGATGATTTACTACATTCTTAAAAAAAGCTTTTTTAATTTCTTTTTCTGTTTTATTTGTATGTAATTGTTCTTCTGTAAGAAAAATTTTCCACGCAAAGTCAATATGTTGTTTTTCCCAGAATGTGAGTTTCTTGAATTTAATTCTGTGTGTTTGTATTTCTGGATATGCATGTAGCACTTTATTAAATGGTTCCCCACGTAATTGGAGTAGTTTGTAGTATTGAAAAATCAAACTGAAAAAAGACGGAATGCCTGATATACATTTTCTTTCAAATTCTGAACAATTGTTTTCTTTGCTTCTTAGCAATTCATATATTTTGTAAAGCTTTTCTTTTTCCATAGTACCTCCATGATAGCGTCAACTCTTGTACCAATGCTTTCCAACATGAGAATTTTTTTTATGATACTCTATGCTTGTAGCAAAGAAACAGCACAAATAAAAGAGGTGAAATATATGAAGCGATGTCGTCCACCACCCAAAAAAATCACTTGAAGCTGAGCCGCTTCCTGCGGCAACAGAAAACGGCTCACGGGGATGAATCCCCTGCAACTTTATCAACAGTATCATTCTAGCATAGGAGGATAATTATGACTAGGTTAAAAATCAATTCATCAATCTGTCAGCGACCGCTGGATATTTTAAACAGCTCCAAAGTCAGCGACACAACGATGATGTTAGTAAACGTGCGACCAGTTCCAGTCTATGAAGAAGGGACTCGCACCGATAGAATTGAAAGTCATTTTTATGACTGCGTGGATTTATTCTCATTTGATCGCGTTTCAATCAAGGTGGAAGAAACAAAGCCGCTTATCGACCCGGAAGAATTACTGGAACGTCGAGAAAATGGCGAAAAAATTTTTGTTGAAGTTATTGAGGGGACAGTTACAGCCTATTATGCTGAACGCACAAACTCAATCGAAGACAGTTTCAAAGCCAAAGCAGTAAGAATAGCAACTAATCATGCAGATTAATCGGAAAGGAGGAAGGGGAGCATTAGCTCCCCAAACAAAGACATGGCATATTACATTTTTTTAATTATAGCATGTGCTTTTGCTTCCGTCGGTCTTTTGACGGTTGGCGGGTATAGTTTTTATAAAAGAAAGAACCTGAAATCCTTAGAGCAGGGAATCGCTCATTTTGAGTACTGGATTGTTGAAGGAATAAAAAAAATCGGTTCCGCGTTGTTCTGGTGGGTGATGGAAGAAACCGGACATACGAAACCTGAGAAGATCATTAATCAGGGGCTGTACTTGACAGGTGAAGACTTGAACAACTTGAAAAACCGACTCGGTAAAGAACTTCTGGAAGTACCAGTTTTTGAAGCTTATTCGCAAGTAAACGATTGTATTTTTATTAGTTTTACAGCCGTTGGATTAAAGGAAAAATACCAGTCGATCGAATCCGAACAGCTTCTTAAATTGATCGAACACTGTGTCCGTTCCTTTTATCAGGACACCCGACAGCAGAGCGTTTTTGTAAAAGTCCTTGTCGCCAGTCCTACCCGGATTCAGTTTGCGATTCCGTTATCGGGTCTGGGATTTAAGTATCTGAATTCACAAGAACAGATACAGGCATCATTGACAGATAATACAGTACCGGATGAAATTGAACCTTTAGAAGAGGAATTCCATATTTTCGATGATGAGGACAAGGAATGAGGCTCGGGTATCTGATGGAAGATTACCAGAACGCGAGTATTAAAATTCCTTTGAATATTCGGCTGGCAAAAAAGACTTCTTCCGTCCTGATTGCTGGAAAGTCCGGCTCAGGTAAGAGCCTGTCTGCCCGCTGGTACATAGGAAACTTGTTGACAACAGGAGAAAGTGCTGTATATATCGCCGACTACAAGGGTGGAGAGGAATATGAAGCATTCGAAGGTTCCTTATCTTATGCTTCTGGTAGTGATGCCGTCACAATGATTCAGGATTTCTACGATTTCTTTGTTTATGTCCGAGAAAATAAGATTAAATTAGAACGCCATTACACTCTCTTTATTGAGGAATGGTTCGGCCTCCTGACCTATGCGGAAACGCAGTCAAAGAAGCTGAAAGCAGAATTGCAGGCGAAGATCGGAGAACTTCTTGCAGTCTCCCGTGGGCTGAATATGGGCGTATTCATCTGTGTCCAGCGAGCCGATGCACATCTCTTCGATTCTGGTTCAAGAGAACAATTCCAGTGTGTGCTTTCCTTTGGAAGATGCTCCGCTGAACAGTTTCGGATGCTGGGCTTTTCCGGTGAACTGGAAGAAAACCCGACCAGTGGCTACAAGCCGGGACAGGCTCTTGTCCTGATTGATGGGCAGGAAAGTGTACAGGAAATTATCGTTCCGCGGATCAGTAACCCGGATGTACTCGATCGAGAAATTCGAAATCGATTAGATCGTCAGCCCGGACTTGCCGCTCTGATCTCTGGGACAGCCGAAGGCTGGAACAGGGGGCAGACGGTGAGGACGGAATGACCGTTCACCGGGCGGTTAGTATTACCGCCCGGTGAACAAACAAGTAGAAAAAGTCAAAAAATCCAGTAAAATCAAGGGTTTCGAGACACAAAACTACTGTTCGCCACCAATAAACAAAGTGAACATACCCAGAAAGGAGTTAGAAAAATGGGTAACGAAAAAATTTTTCCACCACTGGTGGAAGATAAAAAAGCAGAAGAAATTCAGATTTCTGCTATCGAAAATACAATAGAAAACAAAC
>CAKSKO010000140.1 GCA_934465125.1 uncultured Eubacteriales bacterium | reverse complement strand
AAATAAAAGTCAAAAAAGTGAAAAAAACGTTTAAAATTTTTTCAATTCGTTATGGTCTTGATCTCCCTTTTTTCTTTTTGGTTTTAGTACTTTTAGTGATTGGTCTTGTTATGCTTTTTTCAGCCAGTTACCCGTATGCGTACTATAATATGGATGGCAACAGCTATTATTTTATCAAGAACCAATTGGTTTTCGCGGTAATGGGTGTTATTGCGATGATTGCAATTTCTTATTTTGATTATCATCACTTTCATAAGTTGGCGATACCGATTTTGATCGTATCGTTTGGGCTGCTTGTCTTAGTACTGTTCATGCCGGCTGTTAATGGTGTACACCGCTGGATTCAAATTGGATCGTTCAGTTTTCAGGCGTCAGAGGTAACAAAATTTGCGAGTGTATTATCATTTGCACATCTAATCTCTTTAAATTTTAAAAGGATGGGGACCTTTCGATACGGAATTCTTCCGTATGCTTTGATTTTGCTGCCAACTGTTGCCCTGCTTGCTTTAGAACCGCATATCTCTTGTACAGTTATTGTGGTGCTCTTATCTGCGGGAATGTTATTTATCGGTGGAGTGAAACTACGCTGGTTTGGAATGATTTTGGGTGCGATTTCAGCGGCGCTCATCTATTTAGTGGTATTTACAGATAAATTGACATACGCAAACGACCGTATTGCCGGGTGGCTTGACCCGTTTGCTGTCAATGCTCTAGCAGATACTTGGCAGACACGCCAGGGACTCTATGCAATTGGATCAGGAGGACTTCTGGGCGTAGGGCTTGGAAATTCAAGACAAAAATATCTTTATATCCCAGAACCACAGAATGACTTTATTTTCTCTGTAGTTTGTGAGGAATTGGGATTTATCGGCGCCTTGATTATTTTGGTTTTGTTTGCAATGCTTATCTGGCGTGGGATCGTTGTATCGATGCGCGCAAAAGATAAATTTGGGGCCCTTTTGGGCATTGGATTGACTGCCCAAGTTGGACTACAAGTGGTACTTAATATTGCGGTTGTTACCAATACTATCCCAAATACAGGGATCAGCCTCCCCTTTTTTAGCTATGGAGGAACTTCGCTAATGATGTTACTTACGCAGATGGGGGTTGTGCTTTCGATCTCGAGGACGTCAAACCTTGAAAAAACATAGAAGGAGTAGATGTGTAATGAGGATCATTTTTGCTGGCGGCGGGACCGCTGGGCATATTAATCCGGCACTTGCGGTAGCGGAATACATTAGAGAAAAAGAGCCGGACAGTGAGATCCTTTATATTGGAGCAAAAAACTCAATGGAAGAAAGACTTGTAAAACAAGCTGGATTTCCTTTCAAGGGGATTACCATTTCTGGTTTTTCCCGAAAAATAAGTTTAGAGTCACTCAAAAAAAATCTAATTACAATCAAAAAAGTTCTCATTTCCAGCAAAGAATCTAAAAAGATTATCAACGAGTTTAAGCCAGATGTTTGTATGGGAACGGGTGGCTATGTCAGTGGTCCGGTGCTCCGTGCTGCTGCAAAAATGGGAATACCCATTGTGGTGCATGAACAAAACGCTTATCCCGGTGTTGCAAATAAGATGCTTTCAAAATATGCAAAAAAAATGATGCTTGCGGTGCCGGATGCGAAACAATATCTCAAGGAGAATTGTAGGACAACTGTTACTGGAAATCCTGTTCGGAAAGAAATCATCATGGCGGATAAAACAACGGCAAGAAAAACACTGCGCCTTGATTCCCGGCCGGTGATTTTATCCTTCGGTGGGAGTTTAGGCGCCCGAAAGATCAACGAAGCAGTCTTGGAGTTGATCGCATGGAGTGCAAAAGACGACCGATATCAGCACATTCACGCATACGGTCAATATGGAAAATGGTTTCCTGATACTTTGAAAGAAAAAGGGGTAGACATTGCAAAACACCAAAATCTTGATATCAGAGAGTATATTAACGATATGCCCTGCTGTCTTGCTGCAGCAGATATAGTGATCTGTAGAGCAGGCGCGATTACTTTAAGTGAATTGCAGGTACAGGGAAAGCCAGCAATATTGATACCTTCTCCTAATGTTGCAGAAAACCATCAGTACCATAATGCAATGGCTCTTGTTCGCAACAAGGCGGCTTTTATGATCGAAGAGGAGCAGCTGACGGGGAAGACCTTAATTGAAGCAGTAGAAAAGATGCTTGAGGATCCGAATAAGTTAGCAGAGTGTGAACAAAACGCACGTAAGATGGCGATTGTCGACTCGAATGAGCGTATTTATCATATTATAAAAGAAGTTATCAAATAAAAAATTTTTACTCAATCAGACAGTTTTCTTTTGTTTAATTTCTTCACAACACCTGAATTTTTTGCATAGAATAGCACACAGGGATTCGGATGATATCTATGAGAGAGAAAGGGTGTTTGTAATGTCAAAAATAGTGATAGAAGGTTCAAAGTTACTGGAAGGAACTGTCTCAATTCATGGGGCAAAAAACAGTGTGCTTCCTATTTTGGCTGCAACTGTGCTATGTTCGGGAGAATGCGTAATACATAACTGTCCAAAGTTATCGGATGTAGACGCTTCTATCAAAATTTTACGCTATCTAGGCTGTCGTGTTGAGCGTCAGGATGATACTCTATTAATTAATACAGATACCATTTCAAAATGCGATATTCCTGATTTTTTAATGAGAGAGATGCGATCTTCTATTGTGTTTTTAGGTGCGATTATATCTAAAATGGGAAAAGCGAAATTATCGTTTCCTGGCGGATGTGAATTGGGCCCAAGGCCGATTGACCTGCATTTAAAAGCGTTGAGGCAACTGGGGTTAATAATCAGAGAACAGCATGGTGTTTTAGATTGTATGGCGCCGAGCCGTTTGATTGGGACAAATATTGCTTTGTCGTTTCCAAGCGTTGGAGCGACAGAGAATATTCTTTTAGCGGCAGTTTTGTCAGAGGGAACGACTGTTCTGACCAATGCTGCCAGAGAACCCGAGATATGTGATTTGATTGATTATTTAAATCACGCAGGCGCGAAGATCTCTGGTGCGGGGGAAGGGACTATTATAATAGAAGGAGTTAAGCAACTGCACGGAGTAGAGCATTGCGTAATCCCTGACCGAATTGCTGCAACAACATTTATGGCGGCTGTTGGTGCAGTTGGTGGAGATGTATTGCTAAAAAAGGTAGAACCGGAGCATTTGAGTTGCGTGATTCCTGCATTTGAAGAATCAGGGTGTGGAGTAGTTATTGAGGGTTCTACAATCAGGATCAAAGCACCGAAGATTCTTCGTCCGATTAAGATTATACGCACAATGCCATATCCAGGGTTTCCAACAGATGCTCAGGCGCCGATTATGGCGATGACAACATTAGCGAAAGGAACCAGTGTGTTTGTTGAAAATATTTTTGAAAGCCGGTATAAACATGTTGGAGAGCTAACAAGGCTTGGTGCGAACATCAATGTGGAGAGCCGTGTTGCGGTGGTAGAAGGAGTGAAACATCTTTCCGGAGCGTCTGTTGAAGCAACAGATCTGCGCGGCGCAGCAGCGCTGGTTGTAGCGGGTCTTGCGGCGGAAGGGACAACGCAGATCACAGGTGTAAATCACATTGACCGAGGCTATGAAACAATAGAACTAAATTTAAACGCGATTGGAGCAAAGGTTAAAAGGATCTGATAAAATGGACACAAGGAATCAGCAAAATTCAAAAGGACGACCAAAATCTAAAAAACGCAGGAAGAAATCAAGAAAAAGTGCATTCTATCGAAAACTTCGTTTGACTATATTTTATTCGACGGTACTTCTTGTTGTAGTAGGAACAGGAATTATTTTATCATTGACAGTATTATTCAAGATCGACCGAATTGAAGTAGTTGGAGATACCCGGTATGCCAAAGAGGCGATTATAGCTGCTTCTGGGATTCATACCGGGGAGAATCTTTTTTTAGCGCATACAGAACCCGGTATAGCTA
>CAKSKO010000139.1 GCA_934465125.1 uncultured Eubacteriales bacterium | reverse complement strand
AGTATGTTCCGTGTGGCAAAGCGCGTCAGTTTCAAGAGCTATCAAGAAAGATTACAAAGCGGGAATATCAAAAGGTAGAAGAACATTTATATTCTTTAAAACTCGATGGATTTGTCCAACAGTTGTCGTCTGCCAACGAATGTTTTATCCCGAATTTTGATCAATTCCAATAAAAAAGGAGAGTTTAGATGGAGAAGGAAGCTGATACAACGAGAGAGCGAAAAAGAGAAACCAGAAGAAAAGAACTAAATCTGCCATCTTATAGCGTGCTCGAGGAGGTACTCAATGCAGTGACACACGGTGTCGGTGCTGCATTGGCAATAGCCGCGATGGTACTTTTGCCTATTTATGCACCGCATGATGCAAAGAGCCTTTTATGTGTGATTTTTTATTCCGCGACACTTTTTATTTTATATATTATCTCCACTTTTTATCATGCGCTAGGAATTGGTACTGCAAAACAGGTGTTTCGGGTTCTTGATCATTGCTCTATTTTTCTTTTGATTGCCGGGACTTACACTCCGATTGGAATTTTGATGATCGGTGGAACGCTTGGATGGATTTTATGTGGTGTGATCTGGGCTGCGGCTGTGGTGGGAGTGGTTTTAAATTCTATCGATTTAAAGAGGTTTTCAAAACTGTCAATGACTTGCTATATCGGAATGGGCTGGGCTGTTATTTTTGCGTTTAAGCCACTTTTAGACCGGGTGGATATGGGTGAAATTATTCTTTTACTCGCAGGAGGAATTGCATATACAGTTGGTGCTGTGATCTATGCCGCCGGTAAAAAAGTAAAATATATGCATTCTTTGTGGCATCTATTTGTTTTAGCTGGGAGTATCCTTCATTTTTTTATGGTGTTTGGATTTATTAAAACAATGTGATAAACATATGATAAAAAAAGAAACGGCTGTGAATTTCTCACGGTCGTTTCTTTTTAATTTAGAATTAAAATTATTAAATTATCTTGATAGTGTGCTTGTCTTCCTTTCTCTAAATTTTGGTTCATTACTAGCAACTAAAGAGAAAAATCTTCCGCATCAAACTTGGGGAGGTTCGGCAAACAGTGGGGGACACGTTTTAAAGGATCGTAAACAAAGTGCCGGCAATTCTGTGTTTTTGGTTCTTCACGAAGTTTTTTACAAAAGCGTCTACTGTCCTCTTCCGGCGAAGAGTATAAGCAGTATTCGCAGTTTGGTTCAATGCGGTTTCCAAATAATTTTTTTCTAGCCATGAGAGTTCCTCCACGATTTGACATTGTTTTACTTTTTATTTTAACACTTCCTCTTTCGAAAATCTAGAGCTTTAGGAGTTAAGCTCAGCAAAAAGAAAGCACACAGAAACAGCAGGGCGATGGATCCGGTTGGATGGGAGGAAATTTCTCCAGTAACAGGAGATTGAGAAGTTGCGAAAACGGATGTCACAACGGGGAAAAACGAAAACCCGATTTTCGCAAGAACGGCCGCAGTGATGCCATGAAGAAGACGGAATAGAGTAAATCGCATACGAGAAAAATGGAGGGTTTCGAGTGAAGACGAGATTTGAAAATGGACACAAGCACCGGCCCATCCTAGGGCGAATGAGATCAGTTCTGGAGAAGCTCCGGCATTGGCAGCGTTAAAACAACCACCCGTAACCTCGAGTAAAATAGGGAGGAAGGATTTCGCAGCAGACTCTGAGACGCCAATATTTAATAAAAAGCCAGTGACAGCATCGCTCACTCCGCTTTGATTGATAATGGAAAGCAATGAAGAAAATAAAACGACAAATGCACACATATTGATCATACCCACCGTGGAATCAGCGGTGGATTCCACCAGTGCCGCAGATAAATCACAGGGATCTTTAGAAACTACTTTTTTATCCATGCCCCGTTTTTCTTTAGAAAGAACTCCTGATAAAATGCCGATTAAAATAGACGATAAAATTTGGGAGCAGAATAAAATAATTCCAGCCTGACCGCTGCCGAACAGCCCACTTCCAACAACACTGATCACAAACGCCGGTCCTGCTCCGACGGTGAAGCAAAGCATTTGTTCCGCTTGTTTCTGCGTGATTTGTTCGGATTCCACCAAGGCTTTTACTCCTCTTGCACCGGTTGGATATCCGCCGATAAGGCTAATCAGGATGGTAGAACCTGTGCAGCCTGGCAAACGAAATAGAAATCGAGTAACTGGTTCCATTAAAGCACCGAGCTTTGCTGAGAGTCCTGATTTTACTAAAAAAGCAGATACCACCATAAAAGGGAACAGAGAGGGAATCAAGATATCTGAGCAAAAGGTGAGCCCCTGCCGGACCCCGTCTGATGCGGAATTTGGAAGAACCAGAATTCCAGTACAGACCAGTAAAACACCGGCGGAAAGGATTATGGTTGTGAAAAGATTTGCCTTTGTTTTATAGCTTATGATTTGTTCCATATTGCGCTCACCTCCGCTAATGTATATGCGCTTTTGTGATTTTTATTGCTCATGCTGCATAAATCTTATAGAGGTCAGAGAGAAGAAATAAACATTTATTGGTGCGCGATCGCATAAACTCCTGCGCTCAAAGGAAGAACGGTGGTTTACGATTGAAAAAGAGGCAAAGGGGTATCCCAGAGGATGAGAGAAGGGCTGCAGAGAGGGCGAATAAGGTAATAAATGCAATGCAGCTTCCGCCCGGTGCATTGTTCGGTACGGCACATTTTGAGATAAATGGTAACCGTGAAGTGATAGTGGATGGTTGTAAGGGAGTGCTGGAATACGACGAGACAAAGGTTCGGATTAATACAGGTAAGATGGTCACCTCGTTTTTAGGACGTAGACTAACCATTAAATGCTTGACGTCAGACTCCTTGATTGTGGAAGGATTTATTACTTCCATAGAGTTCATTACATGAGGTGAAAGAGATTGTTAAAGATTATCAGATGGCTGTTAGGATATGTTAGCTTTATTGGAAAAGGCTCGTTTCCGGAACGGTTTATGAATTTAACAGCGAGAGCTGGCGTCAGCTTATGGAATGTAAAAAAGAAAAATAATGTGTTTGAAGCATCGGTTATGCTGGGAGAATATAAAAATCTGCGGACTCCCGCAAGAAAGTCAAGAATGAGGCTGCGTGTCCAAAAACGTCATGGTCTTCCGTTCGCTCTAGCAAAATTAAAGCCGAGACTAGGGCTAATAATTGGCGCTGTGGGGTTTATTGCGGTTATTCAGGTAATGTCATTGTTTGTTTGGACAGTCGACGTAGAAGGCAATGTGGAAATGAAGAGTGAGGAAGTCCTTTCTGTTATGTCGAGCCTTGGATTAGAAAGCGGAACGCTCAAACGAAAAATTGATATACCGATGCTCGAACAGAATGCGATGATCAAAATGACAAATGTTGCTTGGCTTTCTGTAAATATCAAAGGGAGCCAGGCAACGGTGTCGTTAAAAGAAAGAATAAGTCCGCCAACCATTCTTCCAAAGGAAACGCCGTGCAATATTAAAGCAAGATGTGACGGGCAGATCATGAGAATGGAGATATACAGTGGGACGCCACTCGTAAACAATGGTGACGCTGTTGTAAAAGGTCAGCTTCTTGTCGGCGGAATTGTTGAGGATGCATTTGGCGGCAGCACAATTCATCATGCAGAAGCCAAAATCAATGCTTATACAAAAAGAAGCATGCAAGAAGAGATTCCACTCAACCAGGTGATCTATGCACCTACGGGGAGAAAAGTAAACAGGTACTCTGCTAATCTATTTGGGATTCATTTGCCGCTTACTCTGGTTCCAAATCCAGGGAAGAATTATAAAAGAGAGCTCAATAAAGATGATGTTATGATTGGAACTAGTAAGTTGCCAATTACTCTTTATACAGAGCAGTTTACAGAGCAAATAGGCAGAGAAGTAGTTTTAACCGAGCAGGAAGCGAAACTACAAGCACAAGAAAATATAAAAAAGCGAGAGGAAGAGGAGATGAAGGATGTAAAAATTCTTGAGAGAGAAGAAAAGGGAGCAATGAGGGGAGACTCGTATAT
>CAKSKO010000138.1 GCA_934465125.1 uncultured Eubacteriales bacterium | reverse complement strand
GGGAAATACCTTGATTCAACAAACAGGTACGGGGGCAACAACACTCGGAAGAATTGCGATTACATTTGATGGGAACAGTTTTAGCGTCAAATCGGATTTAATAATGCCAGCTCAAGCAGGAGAAATCTTTCAAGCAGATGAAGGCCTTACAAAGATGTATGACGAGCTAGCAGCGAAGATTGCACCAACACTTGAGAAGGTAGTTGGAAGGACAGAAACCACGCTATATGGTGGTAGTTATAATAGCAAAAATGTTAGCAGAATGGTAGAGACCAACCTGGGGTCCTTGATTGGCGACGCCATGATTGACAGTAGTAAAAAACTTGTAGAAGGAACAGAACATGAAGAGACGCCGATTGTGGCGCTTGAAAATGGAGGAGCGGTACGTTCCAAAATTAGCTCGGGTTTTATCAGTATGGAAGATATTTTGCAAGTTCTCCCGCTTGATAACCGATTGAGTTTGCAGGTAATCAATCCGAATATTCTTTACCAAACGATGGAAAGAGGCGTTTGTAAACAAAACAATCCAGCAGAAGTTGGCGATGCGATTGATGGTTTCTTTGGAGGCTACCCACAGATTAGTGGAATGCGGATTGAATACGACATTACAAAAACACCTTATGATACAGAGCACCCAGAAAAAGGAGAAGGGGAGCGCGTTACAAAAATCGTTTTGCTTAATGAAGACGGTACAGATAAACAAGAGTTAGACCGAAAGGACACGTCTACAAAGATTCTATTTTCCTGTAATGATTATACTATTACAGAATATCCTATGGTCAGCAACATTCCGGTTGAAAAAAAGGGGGACTTTTTATCGGATGTTTTGGCGGACTATATTTATAAACTAACGATTGATAACAAAGGAAGTTTTTCTTATCCCTTGAATCAAGGAAGAAGCAAACTTTCTAAAAATGATTCTCTGTTTATGCCATTTGATGCGACGATAACAGCTGATTTGGGCGGAGAGATTTTAGCACTTAAGCAAATTTCCGTACAAATAGACAACCAAGAACCGCAAGAGATGACAACAGATGAAAATGGAATTGTTATAATAAAAGAATTGTCTTCCGGAGGACACGGTATTCGTATTGAATACAATGGTTTATCGAGTGACGCTTATGTCGATGAGACAGTAGGACTGAAAGAAGCGACTATAGTTTTAGGAACAAACGAGGAAAAGAATATTGACAGTACAATCAATGTGATCAGTCAAATTCCGGGAGACGTAGCAAGCGAGGATGCAGGTTTGGTTGAGTTTGCAAGAGCTTCCTATGAATCCTTGACGGATTCTCAAAAATCACAGGTTACGAATTATGATACCTTAGTGCAGGCAGAAAATGTTCTGAAGAATACCAACAATATTGCTAATATGATTACTAGACCGAGTAGCGAGAATCAGACTGTTATTGTCATAATAGCAAGTGCAGCGGGAGTGATTATAATTGCTGTTATAGTTGCTTTGATTGTAAGAAGAAAGAAAAACAGGTAAGAAGTTGTCTGGCAGCATACAGGGAGAGTGTGATAGGCTTTGGTGTGTATTATTTGAAAGGAAGAGGGTTTATTTGGGAGGAAAATTATTTAGAATAAGGTATAGGGTATTATCTCTATTATTGATTCTTGGTATCTTGTTATTATGTATCCCTTCTGCGATTGCGCAAGGGGAGGAAGTTATCACCATTTATCACACAAATGATATTCATGGGAGGGTTGACAGTACTTATTCGGTTAGTGGACAATTGACACAAATTGGCGCTGATGTGTTAAAAAATGTAAAGGATCAAACACCGAACTCTATATTAATTGATGCAGGAGATCCTACCCAGGGAGCAACAATTGCCACTTATAGCCAAGGGGAAGTTATCATTGAGATGATGAATGCTGCCGGTTATGATGGAATGACACTTGGAAACCATGAGTTTGATTATGGACCGGATGTTTTAAAACAAAATGTAGAAAAAGCTGAGTTTCCTGTTGTATCGGCCAATACAAGGTTGGCCGATACAGGGGCTCCATTTTTAAAGGACATTAATGGAAGTAACGGCTGTAACTTTATAAAAGAGATTGCCGGGAAGAAAATCGGATTTTTTGGAATTATAACAGAAGAAACTGCATATAAGACAAATCCTAAAAATGTAATTGGTGTTTCTTTTCTGGATCCGCTAGAAACATCAAAACAACAAATCAAGGAACTTAGGGAGCAGGGCGTCGATGCTGTCATTGGAATTATGCATATTGGAATCACGGAATCAGAAGTACTCAATAGCCGAGAGCTTGCCCAAAATCTCGAGGGAATTGATGCGATCATTGATGGACACAGTCACAGCCAAGTTAGCGAAGAGGTTAATGGAGTAAAACTTCAGCAGACAGGATCAGGTGCAAAAAATCTGGGGAAAATAGAAATCAAATTCGCATCAGATGGCAGCGTTATGGTTCATCAAAAATTGATGAGTGCATCTGAAGTAGGCACTGAATTTACTGCAAATCCTGAAGTAACCGAATTATATAACCAGTTTTATGAAGCACAAAGGCCACTGCTTGAAAAAATTATCGCAAAAACAGAGAGCCCCCTTTATGCGGGGACTTATGAAGGAAAAAGTATTGCAAGAGCAGGTGAAACAAATCTCGGAAGTCTTACGGCGGATGCGATGCTTTGGGCTGGGAAACAGTTTATAGCAGATGATGATTTGTTCCAAGATAAGAATATACCTGCTGTTTCGCTTGAAAATGGAGGCGCGATTCGGGAGACTCTCGAAGCAGGATACATAACAAAAGAGAACATCGCTGAGGTATTTCCGAGCGGAAACTGTATTTCTATGAAAGAAATAACTCCAAAGCAGCTATATGCCACTCTTGAAAGCGGAGTTTGTAGATTAAAAGCACCTGTTTCAAAAGGTGAAGCACTGACAGGAGAAGACGGAAAATATCCGCAGATAGCGGGCATGCGTTTTGAAATGGATCTGTCTAAAATTCCGTATAATGCTCAAAATCCTGGAACAAATGAAGGGGAACGAGTAACAAAAGTAGTTCTTTTAAACGAGGATGGAACGGATCAGCGTGAACTTCTACGTACAGATGAATCAACAAAAATTGTGCTTGTTTCCAGTGATTTTATAACATCAGGCGGAGACGGATATGACATTTTGAAGACGTTTCCGAGTGTTGGAGAAGGCGACGTTTTAGAAAAGGTTTTTACAGATTATTTGACTCATTTGGTTTTAACAAACGGGAAAGCAATTTCTTACCCATTTTTTCAAAACAGATCATCTATCTTAAAATCAGAAGAACTTTATGGTGCTTATGATGGAATTCTATGGGTAAATAAAGGTGCGGATCCTTTGGTGTCTGAAACTGTTACAATTACTCTAGATGATCAACCTGCCAATTTATTGCAGACTGATGAAGAAGGAAAAATTGAATTAAAAGAATTGACGTCCGGTCCCCATAACATAAGAATCTCTTATGATGGCATGGCAGCAGATGTTTATCTTAATGAGTTAAATGGATTAAAGCATGGAACTGCTGTGTTAGAAGATAAATCTCAGCAGCAGATTGAGCAAACCATTAAGTTGATTGATCAAATATCGGAGCAGACGGAAGAAAGTGCAGCATTTGTAAAATTTGTAAGAAGCTGTTATGATTCCTTACCGGAACTATCAAAAGATCAGGTAACAAATAGTGCCAAATTAGTTGAGGCGGAAAAATCGCTTGGAAACACTGACCAGAATAGCGAACATAGGAATCAGGAGGCATTTGGTATTCAGTGGATGATAGTAATCGGATTATCTACACTGGTAGTTATTATATCGGTTGTAACAGTTATTATCTATCGAAAAAAGAAATCATAACGAACATTAAAAATTTTAATTTTATAAAACAGCGGTTCGAAACGTTTGATGCGTAAAAAACTGCTGTTTTTTATTTTATGATAACTTTTTCAGAGTTTCTTGTTGTACGTTGTTTCAAGATATATTATAATAAACCATGTCATATGCCAATTTTTATTTTCTGTATGTGTAATAG
>CAKSKO010000137.1 GCA_934465125.1 uncultured Eubacteriales bacterium | reverse complement strand
CGACGCATTGAGAAAAAAGTTGTCTGCCAAAAAGATAATTTCCCCGCTAATTCCCATAGACGAAAAAACACTGTAATCGGGGAGACGATTAAAATCTCCTGTTTTACGATCAGATAAATCAGGTTCCAAACTGCTATCCAAAACAGAATAATGCCAATCTTTTTGAGAAGCTTACAAAAAGCCTTTTGATTACTTTTGATAGTAAAAACCGTCATCCGGTAATTTTCCTCCTACTGATTTTGGATTCGCTTCAAACAGCACCTGCAAAAAATTTTCTGTCTTACTCTTCATTTCTGCTGATTCCATATACACAATATTACAATTTGGTATTGCATTTTTTGCTACCTCTTCCGGCATGATATCATACTGTGCAGAAAGTTTTGCCGCCTGATAAATCTGAGTATTCGTAAAAATAACAGACTCTCTATAATCATTCAAAAACAAATCAAAGGTCTGTTTATTTGATGTAACAAACTCGTTTCTGACAATAAGACATCCCATCGATAAAATGCTTTTTCCTGCCGACGCCTTCTCCCATTCCTTTGTCAGATCTAAAACAGGCTTAATTTGAGGATCCTTCATCGTAACCTGTGTTACAAACGGCTCTGGAAGCATTGCGATCTCAACTTGTCCTGTTAAAAGAAGAGCAGACAACTCCGCATGTTCTGATTTATATTCGACTGTTAAATCAACTAAAGGATCGAGACCGTTTTCTTTCAGAATATACTCGAAAGCATATTGAGGGGTAGCGCCTTGCCCTGTTGCAGAAACAGTTCTCCCCCTTAAATCTGCAACAGAATGGATATCATCTGAATGCGATACAATCGAGAGCATCCCTAACGTGTTAACCGCAACTATTTTTATTCCTTGATTTGTCTTTTGATAGAGAATCGACGCCATATTCGTTGGTAATGCTGCGACGTCGATCTCCCCGGTCGAAATCTTTGCGACAATTTCCGTTGGATCTTCACAAATTACAAAATGATTATTGGTGCTCGCTATCTGTTGGTTACTATCATCCATCAATTTTAACATTGAGAGCCCCGTTGGTCCCTTGAGCGCTGCAACATGAACGTCTGACTTAATGGCGTCCTGGTTGGAAACAGCTTCCTGATTGCTTTTTTGAGAACAACCAGCTATCACTATTATTATAGCAACAGCTAAAAATAGCCTCATAACCTTTTTAAATAAATTCATTGTCTTTTCCTTCCTGCTTTAAAAAATATAAAACTGTGTCTGAATGCAATTATGCTTGTCCGTCAAAAAATAAAGTATAAAATTATTAATAAGATATAATAGACAAAAGCGGACAAAAGTGCTAAAAAGCCTCTTATCCGCTTGATTTTATTTTTTCTTTTTTGGCCCAAGCATTGTTACAATAATAAATATAACAAACGCCACACCAGCAACTCCTAAAAACCAAAGCAACGGGGTAGTATCTCCTGTTTGGGCAAACTGCATTAAATGCATTCTATCACCACATCCTCTATTCCGGATATCGAACAGAAAGCCCTCCAGATTATCTGGAAGGCTTTTGCCTTAAATTCAAAGTGAATCCTAATTATTCATCGAAATCCTTCATGTCACATGATTCTGCATGATGGCATTCGCAGCCTTCCGAGCAGATATTATCAAAATCGAATTCGAGTGTTTCACCACAATTTGGGCAATCCATTTCGCCTTTCAATAAGACATCTTCTGATAGACAAATCGTCTCATTACAGGTCGGACAAGTTACTTCATAGAAAAAATCTTCTTCGTCCTCTTCTCCATCTTCATAAAAATCTTGCTCTAAGGAATACAGATCCTCATCAACTGCATCAACTTGATCGCTGATGTCGTTATACCCTTCTTCTAGATCAGAAACCGTTAGCGCCATATCATCGAGCAGATCAATAATTGCCGAAAGTAATCTAACCTCTTTCTTGTCTTGGTCCAAGTCAAGCCCCTCTGCTAGTCCTCTTACATAAGATACCTTTTCTGTAATCGTCATCACTTATATCTCCTTAAATTAAAATAATTATGATACAACAGACAAGTTTTATGCGCGTTCCATGTATTCACCTGTTCGGGTATCAATTCGGATGCATTCTCCCTCTTCGATAAATAAAGGGACCTTGATCTCGGCGCCTGTTTCAAGTGTTGCAGGTTTTGTCGCGTTTGTCGCTGTGTCTCCTTTAAAACCGGGATCTGTTTCGGTAACGATCAGTTCTACAAATAAAGGCGGTTCTACTCCAAACACATTTCCTTTATAGGAAAGCACCTTACAGACCATATTTTCTTTCACAAATTTAAAATTATCTCCTAAAACGTCTTTATTAATCGGCGTTTGTTCATATGTTTCATTATCCATAAAATAATAAAGGTCGCCGTCGTTATAAAGATATTCCATTTCCCTGCGCTCAATAAAAGCGGTCGGATACTTATCGTTTGGATTGAACGTTTTTTCTGTGACACTTCCAGTAATAACATTTCTAATTTTCGTGCGCACAAACGCAGCGCCTTTTCCTGGTTTTACATGCTGGAACTCTATAATAGAAACTACATTGCCATCGAGCTCAAAAGTTACACCATTTCTAAAATCGCCTGCTGATATCATTTTATTGTCCCCCAATTATCAATTTATCTACATTGCCATTTTATCCTAGTTTTCTAAACTTTGCAAGGTATAATTCATAAAAGCTTATAAAATAATAAGCTCTTTTGACGCGTTGGTCAGATTTTCACACCCATTCTCTGTGACAACTATCATATCTTCAATCCGGACACCAAACCGATCATTAAGATAAATCCCAGGTTCCACTGTCATCACCATGCCGGGTCGAAGTATTGTATTATCAGAAGTAGAAAACACAGGGCGTTCGTGAATCTGCATCCCTAAAGAATGTCCTGTTGAATGTCCAAAACAACCCTTATACCCCAAAGAATAAATGTGCTCTCTGACTGTTTGATCGATCAAAGAGCATGTTACTCCCGCTTTTACTTTTTGAATCCCTTTTAACTGCGCATCAAGTACGATCTCATAAATTCTTTTTTGTGCTTCACTAATTTTTCCTATAGCAACTGTCCTCGTCATATCGCTGTGATATCCCTCTACAACGGCGCCAGTATCCATCGTTATAAAGTCTCCCAACTCAATCAGTTTATCAGAAGGAACACCATGCGGCAAGGAACTATTTTTCCCCGAAACAACAATTAGATCAAATGCAACGGCTTCGGCTCCCTGTTTTCTCATGAAAAATTCAATCGATAAAGCCAATTCCTTTTCTGTAACACCGGGTTTTATTCGCGGCAAAATATATGAGAAGGCTTCCTCTGTAACCTTCTGCGCCTGTTTCATCTTTTTTAGTTCATCGGGTGATTTAATCATTCGTATCTCCCGGATTAACTGGTCTAACGTATCATCTAAAACGGCAATAGCCCCAGCGTCATCTATAATATTCTTTAAAAAGCTCGCTTCTTTGAAGCTGACTTCTTGTTCCAGTAAAACACCGGACACT
This sequence comes from uncultured Eubacteriales bacterium, assembly GCA_934465125.1. Taxonomy (GTDB): domain Bacteria; phylum Bacillota; class Clostridia; order Oscillospirales; family Acutalibacteraceae; genus CAKSKO01. The sequence goes on along the minus strand of CAKSKO010000137.1, from coordinate 556 downwards.
GCATGCTTTTTCAAAAGTTTTTTAATCGTTTCTTCTCTGTTTTGAAATAGTATGACCTCTAGTCCTTGTACTTTTTTTTGAGCTGCTTCAAAGTAACGAAAATCTACAAGTAGATAGGATTGTTCTCTTGTTACCAAAACCACGCCTGCCGAAGAAGAAAACCCAGAAAAGTATCTGCGGTTAACTGCCCCTACGATCAATGCAGCATCTATTGTATCTTCGCCAATAAACTGTGGCAATTTGCCTGCAAGTTTTTGCACGTTCGTTTTCATATGCTACCTTCTCTTTAAATTAAATCTTTGATCGCTTCAAGCGCTAAAAAATATCCATTTTTCCCAAAGCCTGCAATTTGACCGGCACAAATATCTGAAATAACCGATTTATGCCGGAATTCTTCCCTAGCATAAATGTTTGACATATGAACCTCCACACAAGGAATCCGGATCGCCGCAATTGCATCACGCAACGAGTAACTGTAATGGGTAAGTGCTCCACCGTTGATGATCAAACCATCAAAGTTTCCTCTCGCTTCATGAATTTTATCGATCAGCGCCCC
>CAKSKO010000136.1 GCA_934465125.1 uncultured Eubacteriales bacterium | reverse complement strand
GGCAATGAATGGCTTGGCAAAGACTCAATTATACTGCTTGAACAAATAAGGACAATCGACGAACAACGCCTGCGAGAGTATTTAGGAACTCTTGACAGGCGTTTTATTGATGGTGCAGACAAAGTACTTGCCATCAGCATCGGTCTTAGAAAAATGGATTAGCCCTCTCGTATATAACGATGCGAAATTGCGTCGTCTCAACGTTCTGTCAAGGCTTTAAAGGTGGAGATTTGCGAAACAAATATTACCTGCGCCTTGACAGGTTGTTATACGGTACAAGCAGTAGCTCATATATTGAAAACGAAGGAGGTGTTGACTACTGAAACATAGAGAATTTATTTATGTTGGAGAACCTGTTCCAGAATTGAAAGAGCAAGAACACGCAGCGTTTCTAATGAATATCCAGAGATCAATCGTTCTTTCATTGGAAAAAAGAAAGCTGTTGACTCCTTCACAACGGGAACGCTGTTTGGTAGAGCTTGAAAAACAATACAGTAAAAGTCAGGAAAGTGGGCACCGAGCATAACGCTTGGTGTTTTTATTGCGTAAGCAACAAGATTTCCGGGATCCATTCGAAATCTTTGATTTCGATGATGGGTTGGGTTCTTACAGATCCGAATGTATGCTTATTGAAATTTGCCACATTCGACAACCATATTCGTTTTTTCTATAATAAATACAGTAACACAGGTTACTAAGAAAGGAGCTTTGCCATGAACAGATACGAACGCTTAAATCAAGAGCGAAAAGTTGTAGATATGAAAAAGCGTGTTGCCGCCTATTGCCGTGTTTCGACGGAAAATGAAGACCAAGCCAATTCTTTTGAAAGTCAGCAGCGTTATTTTCGCCAATATATTGAGCGTAATCCCGATTGGGAACTGTATGAGATTTTTGCCGATGAGGGAATTTCCGGTACGAACACAAAGAAACGAAAAGAATTTAACCGTATGATAGCACGTGCCAAAAACGGCGATTTTGATTTGATTATCACAAAGGAGATTTCCCGTTTTGCGAGAAATACCCTTGATAGCATCTACTATACCCGTGACCTCAAAAAGCACGGCGTTGGCGTTATTTTTCTAAACGACAACATCAACACCTTAGACGGGGACGCGGAACTTCGGCTTGCTATTATGTCCTCTATTGCACAGGAAGAAAGCCGCAAGACTTCCGAGCGTGTGAAATGGGGTCAAAAACGTCAGATGGAACAAGGTGTCGTGTTCGGGCGGAGTATGCTCGGCTATGATGTTCGTGATGGCAAAATGTATATCAATGAAGAAGGGGCAAAGGTTGTCCGCCTTATTTTTCATAAGTTTGTATGCGAGGGAAAAGGTACTCATGTTATCGCCCGTGAGCTCCGAGAGGAAGGCATCGAGCCTATGCGTGTGAAGGAGTGGCAAAATACCGTCATTCTCCGTATTATCCGCAACGAAAAATATTGTGGCGATTTAGTACAGAAGAAAACCTATACGCCAGACTTCCTATCTCACGAAAAGAAGTACAACCGAGGGCAGGAGGAATTTGTCATTATCAAAGACCACCACGAGCCGATTATCTCCCGTGAGCTTTTCGATAAGGCAAACCGCATTTTAGATGCAAAATCGCTTTCGCAGGAGGGAAAGGCAAAACACAGCAACCGCTATCCATTCTCTGGAAAAATCAAATGTGGCAGATGCGGAGCGAGTTATGTTGCCAGATATAAGACTCGCAAAGACGGGAGCAGGTACAAGGCGTGGCGTTGCTATGAAGCCGCAAATCACGGCAGACCACATATCGACAAGGCGGGCAATCAAATAGGCTGTTCTGGCGAAAGTATCCGCAATGAAGATGCGATTTATCTATTGTATCTTGTTTGCAGGGAATTGAAAATTAACCGCCAGAAAGTTGTCGATAATCTTACTAAGACGATTGATGCTGTTATGCAGATAGATTTAACAGGAACAAGCATGAGTGCCTTATCAGAGAAAATCGAGGAAGCTAAGAAAAAGCGTATAGGTCTTATAGACCTTTATACAAGCGGTGATATTGACAAAAGCGAATTTACTGCTCTAAGATCCAAGTATGACGAGGACATTGAAAAGCTAAAGTCTACGGCGGAGGGCATTGAAGGGCAGCAGACGATGATACTAAAACAGCAGGAATTGATGGCAGATATAAAAGACACCATTGACGAGCTGATAAATGGTATTCAGTACGAGGATGAATACTACATTCAGATACTCGACAAAATGGTAGTGGGCGATAAAAACCATATAGATGTTTACTTGAAAATGCTGCCGCATAAGTGGAGTTTTACGGTAGCAAAAGGCGTTACAGGGGCTTTAGAAACACTAAAAAAAGCTGAAGCCTCAGAAAACTCCATTTCTAAGGCTTCATTACCTATATCGGTTAATATTGCTTTTAGTTCCGGATAAGGCATCGAAAACCTTTGGCTTAAATAACGAAGTGATGCGCCAAGCTCTCCATCCGGTCCTCCATACTGCAAAAGGGGATTGTCTACTCATAGAAATAAAAATTGATCGTTCGATCTTTGGTATCTATCACAATTTTTTGAATAAAGCAACGCAGTATTTTATTTTTTTCTGTCTCCGAAACCTCAGGGCTTTTCAAGCAGGCAATGAAATTTTGATCTACTTTTGCTGGCAGATCTTTTCTTTTCGGATAGTTCTGATAACGGTTATACTCTGTTTTTAACTCCTTAATTCGCGAAACAATTTTTTCTTTCTCTAATTTGTATTCCTCTATCGTGTCAATTCCGGCTAAATACGCTTCTTTGCTTCTTCTAAGTTTCTGATTTTCTTTTTCTATCTGCTTTACATAAAAAGTTTGCTCTGTCTGTTTGGTGCTACAATGCTTTGGCTTTAAAATAAAATTACCTTCTTGTATCGTTTTCTCTATACAGAAAAGTACTATTTCATTTGCTTTGCCAACCGCAATACTGTGTGAACACTCACACTTTCCCTTTTTATAAGCGGAACATTGCAGAGATCGTTGGCTGCATCTGACAAGCGTTGCGCCGCAGCTGCTGCATTTCAGCAGCCCCCTTAACATATAATCAGGCAGATGATCGCTTTGTCTACTGAATTTACGATACATCATTTGATTTTCTTTTATTTTTTCCTGAACTTTCTTAAATGTTCCACGATCAATAATCGGATCATGGCAGTTCTCTACCCATATAACAGAGTCGTCTTGACCGATACGCATGGTTTTCCCTCCTGGGTTCCATTTGATTGTCCCAATATAAATTGGATTTTTTAACATGTATGCGATGGTTCGGCTCTCAAATAAATTTCCCCGGTGTGTTCTAACTCCCATATGGTTTAGTTTGACTGCAAGATCCCGGCAACCAACCCCCTGTAAATAATCGCGAAAAATTTTTCTTACAATATCCGCTTCCTCTTCTTTTATCACATACCGGCTCCCCTGCATTTGATATCCAAACGACGGGATGCTGACCGGTTCTCCTCTGCTGATTTTTTCTATCATCCCTCGTTTGACATTCTCAGCAAGATCCACGCTATAATATTCATCCATCGCTTCAAGTAATGCTTCTAGCAAAATGGAAGTTTTATCGTTTCCAAAATCCTGTGTAATACTGATAAGCTCTATTCCCAACTCTTTTCGAAGCATTTTTTTATAAACAACGCTATCCTCACGATTTCTTGCAAAGCGAGACAATGCATAAACAAGAATCATTTCAAAACGCGGTGGTTTTTCTTTTGCCATTCGCATCATACGCATAAATTCCGGTCTCTTTTTTGCATTTCTCCCACTGATTCCTTCATCAATAAATATACAATCTTTCGGAATTGTTATCGCATTCTTATCTGCATAGCTTCGAATCATTTTTAGCTGACTATCGGGACTGTATTGCGCCTGTTCCTCTGTTGAAACACGAATATATGCTGCCGCTGTTTTCATCCTTCATCCCTTCTCGATAAAATTTACCTCTACTTCTTTATATGAAAAAAAACAGAAAACATTCTTTTACCGTGCTACATATCCATTATCGCATATTCATAAGATTTTATAATGAGGAAAAATCGATGCCAAATAAAT
>CAKSKO010000135.1 GCA_934465125.1 uncultured Eubacteriales bacterium | reverse complement strand
CACCAGTATGCTTTAAACTATTAATTGATATTTGGAGGGAATTAAAATGTACACTGCTACCATTTCACTTTCTAGTATAGAAATTGTGAAAAAATTTGTCAACATTGCAAACAATTATGATTTTTCAATCAATTTGCATTCAGACAAATACATCATTAACGGAAAATCTATTATGGGAATTTTCAGCTTAGACCTTTCAAAGCCTGTAAAGCTGGAAGTTGAAGGAGACTGCCCGGAAGAATTTAAAAAATCAATTGAACCATTTTTGGTTTCTAAAGAAAATTAAAAAAAGCCGCTGTAAACAGCGGCTTTTTTATTGCGATTTTTCTGAAAGTTCGCTCCAAAGATCATATAATGCATCCTGCTTATTTTTCAGAGCAGTGATTTGATTGGTAAGCTCCATGGCCTTTTCATAATCACTCGCAATACCCGGCAAAGAAAACTGTTGGTTGAGTTCTTCTATTGCACGATCAATTTCCTCAATCTCTTGCTCCGTTCGCTCAAGTTTCTTTTTCTGCTTTCTAAGAATCGATTCTCTTTCTTTTCTTAATTTATAATCATTCTCCTGTTTTACTTTGAGGGACACATTTTCTGTCCCTTCTCTGTTTTGTTTCTCTAGAAACGTATCATAATTACCCTGATATACCTTGATCCCATCTCTCTGCATATAAAAAATCCGGTGCGCTAACCGATTTACGAAATACCGGTCATGGGAAACGATCAAAAGAGCCCCTTTATAATGGCTCAGCGCTGCTTCCAGCGCCTCGCAAGAAGCAATATCGAGATGGTTGGTCGGTTCATCTAAAATCAAAAAATTAGCTCCAGAGAGCATCAGGTTTAACAGTAATACTTTTGCCCTCTCTCCCCCACTCAAGGCCGCAATCGGCTTAAAAACATCATCTCCTTTAAATAAGAAAACTGCCAACGCACTTCGTATTTCTGTTTCACTAAAGCGCGGATACCGATCCCAAACTTCATCTAAAACGGTTTTCGACAAATCAAGGCTCTCCTGCGTTTGATCATAATACCCGATCTCAACTTCCGCCCCGACACGGATAGTTCCTGTATCAAGGTGGTATTGTCTCAGGATTGTTTTTAAAAGGGAGGTTTTCCCGCAACCGTTCGCTCCCAGTAAAAAAACATGCTCTCCGCGGTGTATCTCCAGACAAATATTACGAAATAATTGCTTTCCAGAAAATGATAGGCTCATGTCTTTGATAGAAAGTACATCGTTGCCACTCGTTTTATTAATTTGAAACCCAAACCTTATTGTTTCCAATTCGCGTTCAGGTTCTATTAAATCACGCTTTAAGCGTTCAATCGACTTTAACTTACTTTCCGCCATCCGAATATTGCGTTCTCTGTTAAAACTGCGCTGTTGCTCTACAATTCCTTCAATGCGCTTGATCTCTTTGACGGTATTCTGATACACCCGTTTCTGCGCAATACGGTCCTCTTCCTTTTGCTTCATAGCATGACTATAGCTTCCTTTGTAGCTCATTAGTTTTCCGTGCTCAAGCTCCAAAGTCTTATTGGTAACTTTATCGAGAAAATACCTGTCATGAGATACTACAATAAATGCTTCCTTACTGTCTCTCAAGTATGATTCCAGCCATTGAATGGACTGCAGATCCAAATGATTGGTCGGTTCATCAAGAAGCATACAATTCGCACCGCAAAGGAGCATCTTTGCAAGCTGTAATTTGGCTTTTTGTCCACCACTCAATACTTCAACCGGGAGATTCATCTCTTTCTCGCTAAAGCCTAATCCTAAAAGCACTGCTTTGGTTCGGCTTTGATAGGTAAGACCTCCCAATGAAATAAACTGATCGTGCAGCAACATTTGTTCTTTCAGAAATTGTTCTATTTTCCCCTGCTTAGATTCAATTTTGATATGAATTTCTTCCAGCTTTTTTTCAATCTCAATGAGAAACTGAAACACTGTTAGCACCTCGTCATATGCGCAAATCGATAAATGATTGCAAACATGCTGCTGCATATAACCCAAATAGAGTTCTTTGCTCTGATAAATCTCTCCTCTGTCTGGATCAAGTTCCCCAATTAAAAGCTTAAAAAGCGTTGTTTTCCCAGTACCATTGGCTCCAATTAGACCAATATGTTCCCCTGGTTGCACTTCAAATGTGACATCTGAAAATAATAAATTTATCCCAAACGATTTTTCCAAATGATTAATATGAAATAAAGCCATCTGCTAAAGCAAAAATCCTTTGGCGTATTGTAACGTCAAAAAACGGCTTTTGCCAATACCCACCCTTCTTATCTTGATCATACTGATCGATCTAAAAACTTTTTCGCCTCTTATAATATTAACATGATGTTTTCGTAAACACATTATTTGTTCAAAAACAATGTATTTATTATATCATAAACAATAAATCTCCGCAACAAATCCCCAAAAATCAGGCTTTCATGGGTGTTTGATTATAAAATACAAAACAACCCTGTATGCATTACACATACAGGGTCCCCTAATTGTCTTTTACGCTCCGTTTGACAATCGGACAAAAAGCCTATTTTATGCGGATTTTTTGGCTTTTTTGTTTATCATTTTTTGAAATGTACTCTCTCAAATCCGTGCCCAGTTTCATTACTGTCCAATAAAGCACCCACTATTTCTTATTGGTGGGTGCTTTGTTCTCATTCTATTACTTGTTTTATTTCAAAACCGCCTTTGATAATAATTGAAATTGTTTTATCTCCCAGCACCCTTATGCAATCAATTATTCTGCGAGCAATACTGTCATCAAATTCGGTAAAACGGAAGTCCGTACGGCGAAGAATTCAGTGTAATATTTTCAACCAAATATTGCTCAGTCAGGCATCCAAATATCCTTGTTCCGATGCCTCGTCTGTGGTAGTCCCCCCGTGAACAAAGAAAAACAGATATGCTGATTTTTCGACCGAATACCAACAACGCCAATCAACCGCTTTTCGCCAAACGCACCGTAATAGGCAATTCCCTTAACATACTTCTCACCCTTCAAACATCGGCGGAACTCCTCCGTACCCTCTTCACTGTATTCGGGGGATTCATACTCCAAAAAGATTTGCCATGCCAACAAAAGTGCTTCCGGAATCTCTGTTTCTTCTAATTTTCTGATTGTACTGTTTATCTCCGCATCTCCCGCTTACCAACCGACACCCCGATGCCTCACTCATAATCGGAGTTTTGCATATTTCCGGCGTAATACACTTCAAGCATGGCGGTACCGTTGCCTTTGTACTGCTTGCCCTCGTTCGAATATCACTCTTGCCAAACGTATGTATTAAGATTTTGCAAAGAACCTAGAAGCAGACCTTCTGCGGAAAACATTACCCAATCACTTTCAGATAAGGTAACGAGCTTTAAGCCCTACGAAACTTCGCCGCCCTTGTAAAGTCTGGCAATTGAATAGTCAAAGGATCCGTTGCCATCATTGCAAAGGATTGCTCTCCCAATCGGTATCCCCGGTTTCATTATCTGCCACAAACAGGCATACTTTTGATTGTATTCCTTGTCCCAAAATTCGGAACATTCAATATAGCCCTCATTGAGACAGATTGTGGTTAAAAAGCCGATAACGGGCATTTTAAGCTTGTGCTCCTAGGCTGCGCTCATTTTTCACCTTTCCTATATCTTATATCATTTTTCAATAAAATAACATAATCGACGCCAATCGGCGCGACAACTCTATCTTCAAAATTTAATCTGTTATAATCATAAAAATAAGTATTATCTATATCGCTATGATTCAAATGTTCATATACGGACATATTGGCCTCTTCTGCAATCTCTGCTATATCGTCATAAGCATATACAGATTTCATTTGTTCATTAGCACCTGACGCTAATTCTCTGTTTATTCTTTCTTTATTTGTTTCGGAATCGTTGGGATAATCAAATACAATTACACTTCCCTTGGGAATAACAGCAGATAATTGCTTTATCGTATTCTTGAAAATTTCCTTGTCTAAATAATAACTGATTCCGAGCATTGAACAAAATGTTATGCTCTTTGAATCGTACTCTGTTTCTGTTAGGTCTTGAATCCAATCATTATTGAAATCG
>CAKSKO010000134.1 GCA_934465125.1 uncultured Eubacteriales bacterium | reverse complement strand
TTTCTGGGCTCTTGATAAATCTTTAGCATACGCAAGACATTATCCTGCGATCAACTGGATGACAAGCTACAGCGAATATTTCGTTGATCTTGATAAATGGTACGCTGATCATGTCGGACTGGACTTCTTAAAATACAGACGTCAGATTAATACCATCCTTCATGAAGAAAGCCAGCTGATGGAGATCGTAAAACTGATTGGTTCAGATGTTCTTCCGGATGATCAAAAACTTATTATTGAAATTGCACGTGTGATCCGTGTTGGGTTTTTGCAGCAGAATGCATTCCATACCGAAGATACTTTTATTCCTCTTGAAAAGCAGATGCTGATGATGAAAGTAATCCTTCATTTATATCACAAAGCAAAACAATTGATTTCGGCTGCTATCCCGATTTCAAGAATTATAGAACAGGGATTATTTGAAAAATTGGTGAAAATTAAATACGATATCCCAAATAACAAGTTAGAAATGTTTGATGATTATATTGGAGAGATCGATAAAGCCTTTACGGAATTATTAAAGGTCTAATTGAATCTCATGAGGAGTGTAATAGTATGATCCTTGATTACGTTGGTGTAAAAGAAATAAATGGTTCTCTGATTGTTCTCGACGGCGTAGAAAATGCATCATTTGAAGAAGTAGTAGAAATACGTCTTGATAATGGAACTTCACGGCAGGGCCGAATCGTACAAATTGAAGGGACCCGCGTGGTTGTGCAGATCTTTGAAGGAACAAGAGACATCTCTCTTTTCAACACACGTACTCGTTTAACAGCCCATCCGATGGAAATGCCCCTATCTCCTGAAATTTTAGGGCGTGTGTTTGATGGGGCCGGCCGCCCGATTGACGGTCTCGGGGAAATTTTCCCCGAGAAAAAAATGGACGTAAACGGAACACCGATTAATCCTGTATCAAGAGTTTATCCTAAGAATTACATCAATACAGGCATTTCTACAATCGATACATTGATGACACTAATCCGCGGACAAAAACTTCCCATCTTTTCTGGTTCAGGAATGAAGCACAATGAACTGGCTATCCAAATTGCCAGACAAGCAAAACTCTCTGGTGAAGAGGGTAGTAATTTCGCGATTGTTTTTGCTGCAATGGGTGTTAAAAATGACGTTGCAGAGTATTTCCGTAGAAGTTTTGAGGAATCTGGAGTTCTCCAAAGGGTTGTTATGCTTCTAAATCTTTCAAACGACCCTATCATTGAAAGAACCCTTACTCCGCGCTGTGCTTTGACCGTTGCGGAATATCTAGCTTTTGAATTAGGAATGCATATTCTAGTCATTATGACCGATATGACATCATATGCGGAAGCGCTTCGTGAATTCAGCTCTTCTAAAGGAGAAATCCCTGGTAGAAAAGGATTTCCTGGATATCTTTACTCCGATTTGGCATCTTTATACGAAAGGGCCGGTATGATTAAAGGTAAAAAAGGATCTGTAACGCAGCTTCCTATCCTGACTATGCCAAATGATGACATCACCCATCCTGTTCCAGATTTAACGGGTTATATCACAGAAGGGCAAATCGTATTGGACCGTACTTTAGAAGGAACCGGATTTTATCCTCCTGTTGCAGTACTTCCTTCCCTTTCCCGTCTGATGAAAGACGGAATCGGAAAAGGATATACACGAGAAGATCACTCCGCGGTAGCGAACCAGTTGTTTGCATCGTATGCGAAGGTAATGGAAGCACGTTCTTTGGCATCGGTTATCGGTGAAGAAGAGCTCTCCCCTTCAGATAAAAAATATATTCAGTTTGGTCGTCTTTTTGAAGAAAAATTTGTAAATCAAGGTTTTTCAGAGAACCGTACTATTGACCAGAGTTTAGATTTAGGATGGGAGCTTCTCTCTACTCTTCCGCGTGAAGAACTTGATCGAGTCGATAGCAAAACATTAGATCGGCATTACATTGAGAAACAAGAAGAGGAACCTGTTTCTGAATTTGAATCCAATAATAGCACAGAAAACGGGGAAGAATAAATTTATACCGCTGTAAAGAAATGAGGTGAGTCGTATTGAGCATACAATCTGTTCCAACAAAAGGAAACCTTATTACCACGAAAAAATCTCTTGAGCTTGCGAAAGTTGGCTTTGAGCTGTTGGATCGTAAAAGAAACATACTAGTACGCGAGATGATGGCTCTGATCGACCATGCGACAACAATCCAAAACAAGATTGACTCTACTTATAGTCAGGCGTATCTGGCATTGCAAAAGGCTAATATCACCTTAGGAATATGCGATGAACTATCCAGCACCGTTCCGATTGATAAAAGTTTAGCTCTTTCGTATCGTAGTGTAATGGGTGTTGAAATTCCAATCGTTTCTATTGATGAAAATCGAGAACTCAGCATTCCTTTCGGGCTTTATTCTTCAAATTCTGTACTGGATGAAGCTTATTTGTGTTTTATTGAAGTCAAGCAACTCACTGCTGAACTGGCAGAAGTAGAAAACAGTGTTTATCGCCTTGCTGATTCTATTAAAAAAACACAAAAAAGAGCAAACGCTTTAAAAAACATTATGATTCCTCGTTTTGAAGCAACTGTTAAATTTATTGCGGATGCCCTTGAGGAAAAGGATAGAGAAGAATTTTCTAGATTAAAAGTTATCAAAAAACAAAAAGAAAAGTCTGTTAAATAGCAGACTTTTCTTTTTACATGCATATTTATCATAAAATTGATAAAACTACTCAAAGCGGATATTCCGCATTGCAATGACTTATAAGACAAGGAAGTGAAAACAGTGCTTGATAGAATTGCATTAATATTAGTAATCATCGGAGGAATCAACTGGGGTTCCATTGGTATTTTTCAGTTCGATATCGTTGCAAGTATTTGTGGCGGACAAGGCGCTATTGTAAGCCGTATTATTTATACGCTGGTTGCAATTGCAGCAATTTGGTGTATCTCCCTTTTATTTCGAGATAACGAGCTTGTTAGTGATCACAAATAATTAAAAAGGATATAACGTTTGAATCCAAACGTTATATCCTTTTTTATGAAAGAATAATCGGAGCCAAAAAAGTAAAAGGTGCAACTGGAATATTTCTCAAAACCCAAAACACGATCACTAATAGAAGGATTATGCTGCAAATAAAAGGTGTATATCGTACCGGGGGTAAAATTTTTCTTCGCGAATAAGTGTTTACAGCATATACAATAAAAGAATACAATAAAAGCGGTGTAAACAATAATGTTAGAAGATTACAACGAAGCGCACCAAAAAAGTCACCATGCAAAAGCAAGTAAAATGCCCTCGTTGTCCCACACCCAGGACAATGAAGAGAAGTAATCGCATGAAATAGACAAGGTGGCAACCATTTTGACTGCCCTGGTTTATTAAAATATAATACAACTGCTCCGATGCATAACAACAGAATGCAAATTGTTAGGACAATTCTTGGATATTTCTTTAAAAATTGCTCTATCTTATCCAATATAACGATAATAATCTATGTACGATGCATACGTCGGCATCGCTATAGCCAAAATAAACGTAACCAGAATGAGAATGAAAAGAATGCTTAATCCAACAATATTCCATATTTTTGCTATCCTTGCTGCATTGGTTGCTCCTTCATAATTTCCTTGCATTAATAGCCTATCAACCTTCGAAGAATAGATAAGCGCCACAATTCCAGCCGGTGTACAGCAGCAAACTGTAGTTACAATCGACCACGCTATATAATTGTTGATACGTGGCAATTGATATCCTTCCTGCTGTGGATCAATCGCTTCTGCATTTTGATAGGGTGTTTCTAGAGACGAAGTAAGTTGTGTTCCGCAAGAAGCACAAAATATCGCCTCCTCTTCATTTTGATTCCCACATTTTGGACAATTCATTTTTCATCTCTCCCCTTACTGTAAAATAAAAACATATCTTAAAAATACTATTAGAATAAAAACTTTTAAAGTTATCTAAAAGTCCTTTTAAGATACAACCGATGCCCAAACAGCAGCCAGCACCCCTGTTACCACCAGGCCTACAGACATAACAATCCAAACCAGACCGATTATCAAAGTAACAATATTCCATATCTTTGCATTTCTGGATGCGTTAAGCGCTCCCTGAT
>CAKSKO010000133.1 GCA_934465125.1 uncultured Eubacteriales bacterium | reverse complement strand
CTAGTATACATTGCAATAGGTTTTCCATTTTTTGGAGATTTTTATCATTGTTTGGCTTTTTGTGCCGCCGCAACAGCTAATCGATCACACCGTTCATTTTCTTCATGACCTGCATGTCCTTTGATCCAAACGGTCTTTACAGTATGCTTTTCAAGCAAAGAGAGCAGCGTTTCCCATAAGTCAGCATTTAAGGCAGGTTCCTTTTTGTTGCGCATCCAGCCATTTGCTTTCCATTTTTTAGCCCAACCTTTTTCAATTGCGTTGCAGACGTATTGTGAGTCGCTGCATAAGATGACATTGCAAGATTCTTTTAACAGCTTCAAAGCTTCAATTACACCGGTAATCTCCATACGATTGTTCGTTGTGTTGGCTTCTCCGCCGGAAATTTCTTTTTCATGACCATTATATCGTAAAATTGCTCCCCACCCTCCGGGGCCTGGATTACCCTGACAAGCACCGTCTGTAAATATTTGAACTTGTTTCAAAATTATTCCCCCAAAAACTATAAATAATGTAAAAAACGAAACTTTTTTATGAAAGTTTTGTTATGAATTTAGTTTTACCAATTTCATACAGTATAACATATTATGATAATGCCTACAATATTTTAACAGGAATAAGACAAATGAATTTAGAATCATTATTTTTATGAAAACGGTGAATGATAGGAATGTCAATAATAAAAGACGAGTTTTTGCACTATTTTTGATGCTGAATGAGTACTTGACAGCCTATGTAACAAGCGGTACAATGATAAACAATCGTCTAGTTCGGATTTTTAAGAATTACAAATTGATTACGTGATTTGTAATAATACGGGAAAAGGATCTGCCAGTAAGATTTTGTATGGCAGTTGAACGGTACATAATCTACAACTTCATGTTGGGATTTTTAATTCGATTTATAATCTGTCCAGCACCGTTTGCTGGGCGGTCTTATTATGTACGAAAAATAACGAATGGAGGCTATTGTGTGGCATCAGAATTAAAAAAACAGTTACAAGCTTTAATGCCGGCGGAGGGAAAAAATAAATCGTCGCAAACGAAAAGAAAACAATCTTCTAAAAAAGGATCCAGAGAAACGGATCAGATGTTGAGCTCCTATCAAACAGAGAAGAGAGTATCGATACAAACAAGGCAGCCAAGAAAAAATAATACAAAGCTTTTGGATAAAGTAGCGGTAACTCATAACTTAGTTGGACAAGAAAAGATAAAAAAGCAGTCTGTTAACTCAGAAGGTGAACCCAAGAAGAACGAAGTGAGTAAAAATAATCGTTCCAAAACGCAGCAAAGAAACAAACAGAACAAACAAAAGAAACAGTTACCGTCAATCAAGGTAACCTTTCTGGGCGGACTAAATGAAATCGGGAAAAATATCACACTTTTTGAGTGTGAAGAGGATATGTTTTTGCTTGATTGCGGAATGGCGTTTCCAGACGGTGAAATGCTAGGCGTTGATCTTGTGATCCCGGATTTTTCCTATGTAGAAAGAAATAAAGATAAGATAAAAGGGATTGTTTTGACGCACGGTCATGAGGATCATATTGGATCTTTGCCGTATTTGCTGAAAAATACGAATTTCCCAATCTATGGGACAAGCCTAACATTAGGGTTAGTGGGTGGCAAATTAAAAGAGCATAATCTTTTTAATAAAGCAAAACTCAACGTAATAAAACCAGGACAAACCATTAAATTAGGGTGTATGAAAGTAGAGTTTATTCATGTCAATCACTCTATTCCAGATGCTGTCGGCGTTGCGATTCATTCTCCTGCGGGGACACTTGTGCATACAGGTGACTTTAAAATCGACTGTACCCCGGAACAGGATGAAATGATTGATCTAGCTCGCTTTGCAGAACTTGGACGAAAAGGCGTCTTGGCGCTTTTTGCTGATTCAACAAACGCAGAGCGCCCTGGATACACTATGACAGAGCAGAAAATCAGTGCATCGTTTGAGACATTATTTAAAAGAGCGGAAAACAGTCGTATCATCATTGCAACATTTGCATCGAATATCAGCAGGATTCAGCAAATTATTGATTGTGCTGCAAAATATGGGCGGAAAGTTGCCTTTTCCGGTAGAAGCATGCTCAACTATATGGCGGTTGCAGGCGATCTTGGGTATATTAAAGCGCCGGAAGGGATTATGATTGACATCGATATGCTCAATCGCTATCCGAAAGACAAAGTCGTCTTGGTGACAACAGGTAGCCAAGGGGAACCGATGTCAGCTCTTTCGAGAATGGCTTATTCCGATCATCGAAAAGTTGAAGTAGGTCCAGAAGACTTTATTATCATTTCTGCAAATCCTATTCCAGGAAATGAGAAAACGGTGGGGGCTGTTATCAATGAACTGATGAAGCTGGGATGTAAGGTTGTTTATGAGTCGATGTATGAAGTCCATGTTTCAGGACATGCATGCCAAGAAGAATTAAAAATTATGCAAGGACTTACGAAGCCGCGCTATTTTATTCCGGTGCACGGCGAACAAAAACACCTTCGCAAGCATGCAAACCTTGCGGTTCAGATGGGCATGCAAGAAAAGAACGTGTTCATCGGAGATAATGGGAATGTGTTAGAACTCAATAAGGGATTTATGCGTACTTTGGCGCCGGTTCCTGCCGGACGAGTACTAGTCGACGGTCTTGGAGTCGGAGATGTTGGAAGTATTGTGTTAAGAGACAGAAAACATTTGGGGCAAGATGGGCTAATTGTTATAGTATCAACGATCGATTCTTCAGACGGACATGTAATTTCCGGCCCTGATATCGTCTCAAGAGGATTTGTGTATGTACGTGAATCAGAACCTTTAATGGATGATGCAAAAAAACGGGTCATGAATGTTCTAGAAGAGTGTGCGGATAAAAATATCCATGAATGGGGTATGATCAAAACAAGAGTAAAGGATGAACTTTCAAAACTGTTTTATGAACGGACAAGAAGAAACCCGATGATATTACCGATTATTATGGAAGTTTAATCGTCTAGTGAATGTCCGGCGTACTCTATAAGGGGTGAATTGATTGAAGAAAAAAGTGTGGGCAGTATCTCCTTTCTTTTTCATCATAACAATAATCATGTTTGTAATGGCCTTTACCAGTTGGTTTTTTAATAAAACCGTATTTTACGTAGAGATTTCCATTGCAGTGATTGCGACTTTGGCTGTTTTGGTGAGCATTATTAACTTTAATATCTATATTAAAACAACAGTCAAAAGTGCGGAGAGTGCTGTTGGAGGATTCGATAAAGATGCACTTGAGAAGTTCCCGGTGCCGATTGTCGTGGTAGGCAAAGAATCGGATATCATTTGGTTTAATTCCGATTTTTCAAAGACAGTATGCCATCAAAGAGAATGCACAGGAGAGTCGATCCATGGATTTATTTATCCCAAGACGGTAGAGCAGATTCTACAGTCGGGAACAACGGATATCCGATACGATAGTCTTCGATATACGGTTTTTGGTATTCCAGCTGGTGATGCTGTTATTTTATACTTTATTGAAGATACCTATTATAAAGAAATCAGTTTGGAATATAATGAAAGTCGTCCTGCTGTTGCGTTGATTTTATTTGATAATCGGGAAGAATTTGAGCGAGACAGTACCGACGGAGAAGACGCACAGATTGTAGCGATGGTAGAAAATACCCTTCAAAAATGGGCAGCAAAGACGTCGGGCTTTTTAAAAAAACTCAGCGGTGGTCGTTATTTGGTGATCTTTGAAGAACGGCACGTGCGGCGTTTTATCAGAGAGAAATTTAAGATTTTGGAGGAGATTCGTGAAATTAAGTTGGATGATCGCCGCTGGGCGACTATTTCAATCGGAATCGGCAGAAATGGGAGCACACTGAAAGAGTGTGAATATTGGGCGAGAAATGCCCTTGATATGGCACTCGGCCGCGGTGGAGATCAAGCGGTTGTCAAGCAGGGAGAAATGTATAGTTTTTTTGGTGGCGTTTCAAAAGGAACAGAAAAGCGCAGTAAGGTGCGCACAAGAGTCATTTCTTCAACATTATCGGATCAGATCCAAATGAGCGACTGCGTCTTTGTAATGGGACATAGGTTTTCTGATTTAGACAGCGTAGGTG
>CAKSKO010000132.1 GCA_934465125.1 uncultured Eubacteriales bacterium | reverse complement strand
GGATAAGATTGTACGATTTTCCGAAAAGGAACGTCATCAGCTCTTTATAGAGCCTTGTGGGTTGATGACTGAAGAGATGTACTTGCAGGGGATGTCCTCCTCTTTGCCTGAAGATGTTCAGATTGATTTTTATCATACAATAAAAGGACTGGAACATGCCTTGATTATGCGCCCTGCCTATGCGATTGAATATGATTGTATTGATCCTCTGCAAATGAACGCGACGCTCGAGTTTATGGATTTAGAAGGATTATATGGCGCTGGTCAATTTGCAGGTAGTTCTGGATATGAAGAAGCAGCAGCGCAGGGACTGGTTGCTGGGATCAATGCGGCGAGAAAAGTAAAAGGGCAGGAACAGCTAATTCTTGATCGCGCCAGTTCTTATATCGGAACATTGATTGATGATCTTGTGACAAAAGGGGTAACAGATCCATACCGCATGATGACGTCGCGATCGGAATACCGATTGATTTTGCGGCAGGACAATGCTGATGAACGGTTGACGCCGATTGGACGAACGATCGGTTTGATCTCAGAGGAAAGATGGAATCGTTTCTTAACAAAACAGGAGCTCAAAAAAAAGGAACGAAAAAGAATTGAGAAGCTTGTTCTTCCTCCGTCGGAAGAGCTAAACCGTATTTTAGTTTCACGTGAAACAACGCCAATTACATCTGGGGTGAGATTTATCGACTTAATGAAACGTCCTCAAATCAGATATGAGGACTTAAAATCAGTTGATCCAAGCCGCCCGGAGCTTGATGAAAGTTTATTGGAACAGATTGAGATTGAGATCAAGTATGAGGGATATATCAAACGGCAAAAAGCACAGATTGAAGAGATGCGGAGACTTGAGTTTAAGAAATTACCGGAGAACGTTTGTTATGATAAAATTGTGGGCCTCCGACTAGAAGCGAGAGAAAAACTGAACCGAGTGCGTCCGATCAATATTGGTCAAGCGTCGAGAATCTCTGGAGTAAGCCCAGCGGATATTTCGGTTTTATTAATTTGGCTGAGCCAAAGGAGGAAAAGCAATGAATAAGTTAAGAGATCAATTTCAAAGCTTTGCAAAACAGTTTGGCATTAAGATTGACGATGCAATGGTGATGAAGTTTGAGTGTTACTCTGAATTTTTGCAGGAATGGAACAAGAAAATGAATTTGACAGCGATTAGAGATCCAGAACAGATTATCATCAAGCATTTTATCGACAGTTTGCTATTGATTCCGTCTATCACAATAGGCTCCCAGGCGAAGATCATTGATATCGGAACAGGCGCTGGATTTCCTGGCGTACCAGTTAAAATTGTGAGGCCAGACATCGAACTGACGCTTTTAGACAGCCTTAACAAACGCCTGTTGTTTTTAGCAGAACTGCTTAGAAAATTTCAGTTTTCTGCAAATCTTCTTCATCTGAGAGCAGAAGAAGGGGCAATGAGACCCGAACTTCGGGAACAATTTTCGATTGTGATGTCCCGCGCGGTTGCGGCATTGCCATCTTTATGTGAATACTGTCTTCCTTATGCAGAGGTAGGAGGTATGTTTGCTGCGATGAAAGGTCCAGATGCGATGCAGGAAATTGAGAAATCAGAACATGCAATCGAAGAATTGGGAGGAAAACTAGTCGATATCAAGAAATATGTATTGCCGGATGGGAGTAACCGTTCGATTGTTTTGATAAAAAAAATAAAAAATACACCACAACAATATCCCAGAAGAGGGACAAAAATCGCAAAAAATCCTCTTTAATACTGCGAGTATTACATAAAATAGAATATTACGATTGCAAAAAAAGACAAATAACTGCGTATCACCTATGCTATACTAAAGTCAAACAAAAGGACAAGCAAGGGAGGTGCGCAGTTGTTGTTTTCTCAGAAGAATTCGTACCGGGTCAAAAGGATTCCTGTCGTTCAGATTAAACCAAACCGTTCACAGCCTCGCGTTGACTTTTCAGTAGAAGAACTGGAATCCCTGAAAGACAGTATCAAAGAAAATGGAATTTTACAACCTTTGACTGTCCGAAAAATTACTGCATCGGAGTATGAGTTAATATCCGGTGAAAGGAGACTTCGAGCGTCTGTCATGGCAGGACTCGAAGAAGTCCCCTGCATTTTGATGGAATGCGATGAAAAGCAGTCTGCTATCTTTGCATTGCTCGAGAATTTACAAAGAGAAGACCTCAATCCGTTCGAAGAGGCAGAAGGTATCCAGAGGTTAATTATTGATCTTTCCATTACACAAGAGGAAGCCGCTGTCAAACTAGGGAAGAAACAATCGACGATTGCTAATAAACTTCGTCTTTTAAAATTTAAGCAAGAAGAACGTGTTTGGATGATTGAAGCTGGCTTATCAGAACGTCATGCCAGAGCACTCTTAAAGCTAAAAGATGAGGAAGACAGAAAAATTGCACTCGGCCAAATTATTGCAAAAGGTCTAAATGTTCAGCAAACAGAAGAGTTTGTCAAGCAAATGTTAATGAAGGATCAAACAAAGTTAAATATGGAGTCATCGCATAGAAAAGTGATTATTAAGGATGTGCGCATCTTCATGAATACAATTGATAAAGCGATCCATACGATGCGAGTTTCAGGAATTGATGCGATATCTGAACAGAATGAAACAGATGAATATCTCGAATATACGGTAAAAATTCCAAAGAAATCCGCAATTCAAAAAAGACTGGCCTAAATTTTTTTCGATACAGTCTTTTCTAACATTGTTTACAAGTTTTTTTATGATACTTACCCCTTTCTTTATCCTATCTTATTCCCTTTAGAAGAAAGATCTCATCGCAAGATGGGGTCTTTTTTCTTTGGGGTGAGAATCAATTGTAAAAATCAAGTGAATGTTTCACGTGAAACAGTAAATTTATAGATTTTGCTTCAAATGCCTTTTCATCGTAGAAAAATCATGCTATAATTTAAAAAAACAGCAGAAAAAGGAGGCATGAGTGTGGGAAAAATTATAGCAATCGTAAACCAGAAAGGTGGAGTTGGAAAAACGACGACAGCAGTCAACCTTTCTGCCGCAATGGGTGCAAAAGGCAAAAAGACACTTCTAATTGATATTGATCCACAAGGAAACTCCACCAGTGGGGTTGGAGTGAACCGAAGAAGTGTCAAAGTTTCCTCCTACGAAATTATTATCGGGGAACAGAGCGCAGATAAGGCCATTATTCATACAGAATTTCAAAACCTTGACCTAATCGCTTCGAGCATGGACTTAGCGGCAGCTGAGATTGAAATTGTCGATCTACCGCATCGAGAAGCGCGGCTCAAAGATGCTATTTCACCACTGCGGGATGAGTATGATTACATTTTTGTGGATTGTCCTCCTTCTTTAGGATTGATTACAACAAATGCACTTTGTTTGAGCGACACAATCCTTGTCCCGATACAGTGTGAGTATTATGCGCTCGAGGGGTTATCTCAGTTGATGAATACTGTTAGGAGAGTCAAACGGCAATACAATGGACTTCTTGATATCGAAGGAGTGCTTCTCACAATGTATGACGGGAGACTCAACCTAACACAACAGGTAGTGGGGGAAGTCAAAAAATATTTTCCCCGTAAGGTGTTTAGCACAGTAATTCCCAGAGGAGTGCGCTTATCAGAGGCGCCTAGTTTCGGAAAACCAATTCTTTATTTTGATAAATCATCAAAAGGATCGATCGCATATTCTGCGCTGGCGCAAGAAATTGACTCAAACAATATAAAATAGAGGCGGGAAAAGAAAATGGCAGTAAAAAAAGGTGGATTAGGAAGAGGCTTAGACGCCATTTTTATGGATAATGAAACAGAGAATCAAAACAGTGTAGTTACTCTGAAAATTTCCGAGATTGAACCGAATCGTTCTCAACCGAGAAAGGAGTTCGATGAAGAGGCCCTTGCAGAGCTCGCAGATTCCGTTGCGCAGCATGGCGTGTTGCAACCCTTACTTGTCAGGCCAATTTTAGGTGGGGGATACCAAATTGTTGCGGGAGAGAGAAGATGGCGCGCATGTAGAATGGCTGGCCTATCCGAAGTTCCTGTTGTAGTAAGAGAACTCAGCGATTCCGAAGTGATGGAGCTAGCGCTGATTGAAAAT
>CAKSKO010000131.1 GCA_934465125.1 uncultured Eubacteriales bacterium | reverse complement strand
GTTTTAATTAAAAAAGCATGTGGAATTGAAAGCGGATCAGGTGTACCCAATAAGACAAAAGTCGCGAAGATTACCCGTGAGCAGGTCAAGAAGATTGCAGAACAAAAAATGCCTGATTTAAATGCTGCAGATGTTGAAAGCGCTATGAGCATGATAGCGGGAACTGCGCGCAGCATGGGCGTAGAAGTCGTCGATTGATCAAACCCGGGTGGGAGGAAATAATCCGATTTTACCACTCAATAGGGAGGAAAACCAATGAAACACGGTAAAAAATATGTCGATAGCGTAAAGCTTTTCGATAAATCAAAACTTTATGATGCAGGAGAAGCGCTTGATGTTTGCATCAAGACAGCTACTGCGAAATTCGATGAAACAGTTGAAGTTCATGTGAAGCTGGGCGTTGATTCCCGTCATGCGGATCAACAAGTGCGTGGCGCAATCGTTTTACCACATGGAACTGGCAAAAATGTTCGCGTCCTTGCAATTTGTAAGGGCGACAATGTAAAGCTCGCTGAAGAAGCAGGTGCAGAGTTTGTTGGAGCAGAAGAGATGACAACAAAGATCCAGAACGAAGGATGGATGGATTTTGATGTTGTGATCGCAACACCAGATATGATGGGCCTTGTTGGCCGCTTAGGTAAGGTGTTAGGTCCGCGTGGATTAATGCCAAACCCGAAAGCTGGTACTGTTACACCAGATATCGCTAAGGCTGTTAAAGAAGCGAAGGCGGGTAAGATTGAGTATCGTCTTGATAAAACCAATATTATCCACTGCCCTATTGGCAAAGCTTCTTTTGGTTCTGAGAAGCTATTAGAAAATTTTGATACGCTACTCGGCGCAATTGTGAAAGCAAAGCCAGCTGCTGCAAAAGGACAGTACATTAAATCCTGTGTTGTTGCTGCAACAATGGGGCCTGGTGTAAAAATTAACCCAAGTAGGTTTGCTGCTCAATGAGCGAACCTACTTGACAAATCTTGAAATTGGTATTATAATCTTATAAGCTGTTTTTTCCAAAGACAGCAGGTGCAACTGCATAATAGGGGAATACCCTGCCTGCCGAGGATAGAGCGTTTGATACAAAAAGTTTATACTTTTATGTATTAGGGCCTTTCCTGTGGTAACCGGGAAAGGTTTTTATGTTTTTCCTGGTGAAGTATTATGCATGAAATCTCAATTTATGGAGGTGAATACATTTGCCTAGCGAGAAAATTTTAGAGCAAAAAAAAGCGATTGTTGCTGAGTTGGCAGAAACATTGAAAACATCTTGTGCAGGAGTTCTTGTAGATTACAAGGGGATCACAGTTGCTGACGATACAAAGCTTCGTAAAGAGTTGCGTGAAGCTGGAGTTGAGTATTTTGTAGTAAAAAATACACTTCTCTCTCGTGCCGCAAAGGAAGCGGGAGTTGACGGTTTAGATCCAGTTTTAGAAGGAACAACGGCACTTGCAGTCAGCAAAGAAGATCATATCGCAGCAGCAAGAATTCTTTGTAAGTTTGCTGAGGACCACAAATTTTTTAAGGTTAAAGCAGGGTTTATTGAGGGAAGAGTTGCTGATACAAATGAAATCAATGAGCTTGCAAAACTGCCTTCGAAGGAAGTGCTTATTGCAAAGACACTTGGTGGCTTGAATGCCCCGATTTCTGGATTTGTTACGGTGCTTAACGGTACCTTGAAGGGGTTAGTTGTCGCATTGAATGCAATCGCTGAGAAACAAAGTGCATGAAAATTATTCAGCAATAAAAAAGTAAACATATGAATAAGATTTTGGAGGTATTTTAACATGTCTGATAAAGTTGTAAAATTAATTGAAGATGTAAAGGCTCTTACTGTTTTAGAGCTTAGTGAATTAGTAAAGGCTCTTGAAGAAGAATTTGGTGTTTCTGCAGCAGCTCCTGTTGCTGTTGCAGCCGCTGCTGCTCCTGTTGCCGCTGCTGCTGAAGAGAAAACTGAATTTGATGTTGTTTTAAAAGCTGCTGGTGCAAACAAGATTCAGGTTATCAAGGTAGTTCGTGAAGCAACTGGTCTTGGCCTAAAAGAAGCAAAGGCAGTTGTCGATGGTGCTCCTAAAACTGTCAAAGAAGCGATTTCTAAAGACGATGCAGAAGCACTCAAAGCAAAGCTGACAGAAGCTGGCGCAGAAGTCGAAGTAAAATAATTTATTATCTTACAGAATATAGTAAAAAGACCTCTAACCGATCGATTGGGTTGGGGGTCTTTTGCTAAACATAATATTATAACGGAAAAGAAAAAATAAATAATTTTAATTTGTGGAAGTTGATATGGATTATAAGAGTCAGATAGCAATTATTATACCTTCTCTTAATCCGGATGAAAAGTTATTGACACTATTGAAAGACCTAAATGATGCTGAATTTCAAAATATAATCTTAGTAAATGATGGAAGCTCAGAAAAATATACTGAGAAATTTGAGATTGCGAAACAACAATACGGCTGCAGTGTGATCACGCATAGTGTTAATTTAGGAAAAGGGAGAGCATTAAAAAATGCCTTTAATTTTGTTTTAACAGAATGTCCAGAATGTATTGGTGCGATTACAGTGGATTCAGACGGACAGCATACGATCCCGGATATTATTTTATGCGCAGAAGCACTAATTGACAATCCGAACCACTTAGTGATGGGCTGCAGAGATTTTTCCTCAGAAAATATTCCGTTTCGGAGTAGATTTGGGAATAAAACTACTTGTAGAGTACTGAAATTATTGTGTGGGATTGGAATTTCCGACACCCAGACAGGTTTAAGAGGCCTTTCCTGTGATTTAATGAAAAAAGCGATGACAGTGAAAGGGGAACGCTTTGAATATGAAATGAATATGTTGATTGACACAAAGCAATGGGATGTTCCAATTAAAGAGGTGCCAATACAGACAATTTATATAGAAGAAAACAAAACGTCTCATTTTAATCCACTACTAGATTCTATCAGAATTTATTCAGTTTTTGGAAAATTTATTATTTCATCTTTATTATCATTTGTTGTTGACATTGTTTTGTTTACGGCTATCATTGCAGCACTTAAAAGTATAACTCCTGTTCCGTCTGGTTATATTTTAATTGCGACAATCGGTGCCAGAATTCTTTCAGCGTGTGTAAATTATTTATTAAATAAGAATACTGTATTCAAACATAAAAATGCTTGCAAAACAGCTATTATTAAGTATTTTATATTATTTACTGTTCAACTACTTGCTTCTGCAACATTGGTTGGATTTTTGTTTAGATTAACAGGAATTCATGAAACTGTGATTAAAGTTATAGTAGATGCGCTGTTATTTCTTATCAGTTTTCAGATCCAAAGAGAGTGGGTCTTTAGAAATAGAAAAGGGAGAACATAATGTACTATTTAATATTAGGTCTAAAGTTTCTTTTTTTACTGTCTATTTTTGGGGGTTATTTTTATTGCACCTATAGAAAATTAAAAGTTTGCGCCGCTTTTATTCCAATTTTTGTTTTCTCAACCATTACCTGTTTTCTTTTTTTTATGGGTGCTCTCAATTTACTTAAATTAGGAGTTTATTTTATTTCTCTCACTGGACTGATTTTTTTTGGAGGTTTTATTTTTCAGTTAATAAAAAGGAACTATTGTTTTCAGGAGTTGATTTGTTTTCCTTTTATATTTTTTATTTTATCGGCTGTCTATTTTTTTATCATGTTGAAAGGAGTGCAATTTCTACACTATGATAATTTTTCACATTGGGGACTAATTTTAAAAGAAATGATGTATTTTGATTCCTTGCCTGATTTTCGTAGTATTATCTATTTTAGAAATTATCCTCCTGGGATGGCTATTTTTAATTTTTATATCTGTAAAATTCTCGGCTTTTCTGAAAGTCATGCTTTAGTAGGACAAGCCTGGTTTCTGACAGCAGCAGCAACTGCATTCTTTTATAAGAAACCACTTAAAAATAAAGGAATTTATTATATTATTACACTACTTCTTATTACAATTCTTCTTGCAATCATTGATCAAAATTTTTATAATTTGCTTATTGATACAATGTTAGGATTCATGCCCATTGCTTGCATTCTAATCACTTATTATTATAGAAATGATCTTAGAAGAAGTACATTATTCAA
>CAKSKO010000130.1 GCA_934465125.1 uncultured Eubacteriales bacterium | reverse complement strand
ATATTGGTTACTCAAACCGTTTTTGATGCTTTCAAAAATCGTTCATCTGAAACAGCTAACAAAGCAAAAGAAAAGTTCCCAACTTCGATTCCTTGGGATGTGGCAATGATATTAAATGCTATGTCAGCAGAACCACAAGAACTCAAGTTTTCTTTGCCTATTCAAGTCAAATCTTTTGGTATTAACGAATCTATAGAGATTGATTTAAGTTCTGAAGAATGGGCGAAGCTTGCTAGAACTTGCCGTTATCTTCTTTCGATAACTTTTATATTAATACTGATTCAATTAACTAGAAAACTTTTTTCTTCTGGGGGTGATGATTAATCATGGTATCCGAATTAGCGCAAACAGCTATAGGCGTTCTTTTTGATATATTAGATGCCTTAATATCTCTTTTACCCGCCGCGCCTTTCCGCGCAATGCTTTCTGAATTAGCAGATTCTTCCGGTATGGATGTATTAGGTTATGTGAATTACTTTATTCCATTTAAGTTTTGTGCTTCTTGTATGAATGCTTGGCTTGCTTGCGTTCTTGCATATTATATTTATAAATATTTAAAGCAAGTTATTAATAATTATCGCTCAAAATCATAGTCCATATGTATGGACTGCAAAAGCATAGGGGGTATTTTTTATGATTTATTTCTATTCTGGTCGGCCTGGCTCTGGTAAATCTTTACACTGTGCTAAAATGATTGACCAGTACCACAGACGCGGGAAAAATGTTATTTGTAATTTTGAAGTGAATGAACATTTTTGGGATAAAAAGAAACTTAAAAAGAATAAATTTTTGAATGACTATGGCATCATACAAGAATTAAACAATGAAGAATTGACTATTGATTTTTTAATGGATTTTGCTAATAAAAATCATGAACGCAATAGCCGCGGCCAGATTATCGAAAAGCAAACGCTTTTAATTATTGACGAATGCCAGACTATGTTTAATTCTCGGTCATGGAATCAAAAGGGGCGTTCTGAATGGGTTATCTTTTTTACTCAACACCGGAAGTTTGGTTATACGGTTATTCTTGTATCACAGCATAAAGACCTTATTGATAAACAGATACGTCATATTTTTCAACATGACTATGAACATAGAAACGTCAAAAACTTTAAATTGCTCGGTTGGTTTTTGGCTCTCTTCTCTGGCGGCAATCTCTTTTTTATCGTCGTAAAGTCGATGGATACAGGCAAAAAAGACCATACGGAAATTATGTCTGCTTCAAGAAAATACTATCGTCTATATGATAGTTATAAGATTTTCGATACAAAAACACTAAAACAGCTATAGACAGCCAGATCCGCGCGGGGCTTGTGCGGTGTCCGCGGAGCTTTGGGGATGAAGGGGACCCCAAACAAGCGGACGGCATGCGCAACGTCTCGCGCGGCTCTGGCGTCAGATGCTCGTTGTCGTGTTGCCGTACTTGACTATAGCAACACTTTTCAGTCAGCATTCTTGCATAGGGGGAATTTTATGATTTATAACGTAAAAGTTATTGACTATCTTGATTCAGTTCAAGTCCGTACATATAGACGGCCTGTTACAGAAAAGAAAAAAACAGTATCTACAGCACCTAAAAAAGAATTTTTTGAACGCACCGAAAAACAAATCAAGCATAGCGAGTGTTCATCTGTAAATAGAACGGTTAGCCAGATTTATTCTATAGCCCGCTCAAATCGATGGGAATATTTCGTCACGCTTACTATTGACCCAAAAAAATTAGACAGTACGAATTTTAAATTGATTACTGATAAATTAAATATTTGGACAAATAATTTAAAAAAGCGTTATGCACCAGATTTAAAATATATCATCGTGCCAGAACTTCACAAAGATAAATCTAAGTGGCATTTTCACGCACTTTTTAGCAATGTTGGTGATATTCCCTTTAAATTTTCCGGTAAAACCTGTATCGGTAAATTTACATATGACTATGCAAAAAAACCTTTTGCTACAAAGATTTACAACTTGCCTTTATGGCGTTATGGCTTCTCAACTGCTACAGTTGTTAAAGATTCTTCTAAAGCTTCGTCATATATCACAAAGTATATCACAAAAGATTTGTCAAAAGTTCTTAAAAATCAGCATAGGTATTTTGCGAGTCAAAACATGGATAGGCCTATTGAGAAAGTTTACAATATTGATTATGATGAACTTTCAAGAATTTACAACAAGTATTTAAGCAGTATTAATTATATGTCAAATGTCAAATTGCCCGATGCATCGCAAGAAATATGTTATATGGAATTTAACAAAAATGTTCCGTCTGCTGATGCTTTCGCAAGTTATGACTTTTCTATATTTGATTAAGGGGGTACATATGAATAGATTAGACGTTTTTTTAATGGATTTATCGAGACATTTAACGCGGTTTTTATATCGTCTCATGTATTTTATCATGTTTCGTAAAAAAGCTGATTGTAAGCATTTTTGTATAACTTGTGAATTCTTTGATGCGTGTATGGAAGATGTTAAAAGTCAATATGCATCCGAACGCATAAAGGACGGTTCAAAGAATTCTGGACAATAAATAATAATAGCTCTGTCAATGATTTTTCAAAACAACGCTTGTCATTGACAGGGCTATTCTTATTTATTACACTCCCGAAAATATAGGGGGTGCCAGTATGCAAAGAAAATACTTCAAAGAACATGAGCGTTATCAATTAGAAATCTTGCTTCAGCAAAAAACGCCTGTAAAGGAAATTGCAAAGATTTTAAACCGTTCTCTTACAACTATTTATCGTGAAATTAGATTAGGTACGGTTGAAATGTTAGACACTCAATACAGGCCATACAAAAAATACTGTGCCGATACTGCTCAAAGGATACAAGAAGAACGTTCACATAACAAAGGCAAATATTTAAAGGTCGGTAATGACTTAGAATTTATCAAATTTCTTGAGTCTATGATTTTAGAAAAGAAATACAGCCCAGTTGCTATTCTTGCCTATATCAAAAAAAATAATTTGATTTTTAAAACAAATGTCTGTTATAAGACGATTTATAATTATATTAACAGCGGCTTGCTTCTTAATGTTACTAGTAAAAATTTACCGATGCCGCGAAAGAAAGTTGAAAAAGTAAAACAAAAGAAACGACATGCAAGAAATCACGTTCACACATCTATAGAGAAACGGCCAAAAGAGATATATGACCGTCTTGTTTATGGTCATTGGGAACTTGACACGGTTGAAAGTGGTAAGGATGATAAAACTTGTTTGTTCGTATTTACTGAGCGCATGACCCGCGAAGAGTTAATATTTAAGGCAGACGGCAAAAACCAAGAATCATTGTTAAAAATATTAAATCGTTTAGAACGCCAACTGACTGCACCAGTTTTTAGAGATACTTTCAAAACGATTACTTGTGATAATGGGGTTGAATTTTTAGACATGGATGGAATAGAAAAAAGTTGTTACAATAAAATTATGAAACGTACAAAAGTGTACTATTGCCACCCTTTCAACGCTTGCGAGCGTGGCAGTAATGAGAACGCGAATAAATTAATACGCCGTTGGATTCCTAAAGGCTCAAGTATAAGTACGTTTACAGGCCAGTATATCAAAGATTTGCAAGATTGGATTAATAACTATCCGAGAAAAATATTTAACTATCTTTCTGCATATGAATATAAAGCACTTGTAATGTAGTCCATACGTATGGACTGAAACAAGGAATCTATAAAATTTGAATATACATATTTCTTTGATTTAATTTGAAATATTAGACGCGCTGAGCTTTAAGGCCGTGTTTTTGAGCGTTGCGGAGTATAAGCTAAAAACGTGGCTTTATTGCGATGTGCGCCGGATGCCTTAAACAAAGAATTCATAAAAATTGGGATGCCCTTGCATCTTTTGTTTTGATATAAAAATTTATCTTTGCGAAGCTTTGGGGCGTCAATTAAGGCTATTGTATTTAAAAGTCTTAATTGGCGCCCCATTGTGAAGCAAGCCAAAATTCCACTTTTGTTCAATTTGTTCAAAGTATCTTATACTTTTTTAGTTATATCGCTGAATTTTTCTTTTTTTGCGCTTTCCTATTGCAATTTACACGTATTCTTAGCAATTTTTTATTTTTATTTTTCGCCGTCTCATATACCTAAATAGA
>CAKSKO010000129.1 GCA_934465125.1 uncultured Eubacteriales bacterium | reverse complement strand
TCTTTTCGACCGCTTCGGCAACACTCTTTGCGGCGGAAATGTAACTACCGACCAGCTCTCTTGCGGATACATTTTCCGCACTCAGCTGCACTTCTGATGTGCGTCCATCGGCGTTAATGTCGATGATGATCTCAATGTGTTTCTTCTGATTTTCCACGATTCAGTTCTCCTTTCCCTGTGCTTCGTCTGCCATTGCCGAAACCATGGCGGCGATATCACGTAGCACCTTTGATTCGCTTTCTTTGGTGTTTGCGGCGATGGTGGCTGCAACATTTCCGCAAACACCAAGGCAGCACACAAATAGTTCGCCAACTGACGGCTTTTCTGCATCAATCTGCACATTCATCCGATCCGCTTCCTTGTCGATGTCGATGTGAAATGCAATGTGTTTCTTCTTTTCTTCCATCTGGCTTGTCCTTTCTGCCGCTTTTGCGGCTGGTGTCTTTGAAATCCCTGCACGGGTACAGCCTGCTCCGCTCCGGGCAGACGCTGTACCAGTAACAGGTTTTACAGGTGATTTTCATTGGATAACCTTCAGAGCCTTTCCGCTCCAGTCCTCGTCCGGAAACGCGAACTCGAACAGGGCCTGGGTAATATCTGCGGCCAGCTTCTTTTCCTCTTCCGGGGTGTGGTCCGGGATACGCATATCCACGATGGCGGTTCGGGTTTTCATCACCACTCTCCGATATCCGTCACACTGTTCTTCCTTCAATACTTCTCCATAGAATTTCATGCGATCAGCTCCTTTCTGTTGATCTTATGCAGAATGCGGCTTGTCAGTTGTCATACAGGACGCGCATTTCTGCGGTTACGCCTTTGTGCTTGCTTGCGTTGCTTCTCCGTCCGACAGTCCTTGAATGTACGTGATTCCAAGCTTGATTCCGGTCTCGGACAGCCCGCAGATTTTCAGCAATTCTTGTAGTAACTGCTTGGCCTCTCTTACCTGCACTTGTGTTTTGTCAGTCATATGTATCACCTCTCCTTGTGAAATTGCGGAGCGCCCGGGAGTTGCACCCGGCTGTACTCATCGCTCCATTTGCGGCGGTATTGCCAGTACCACCGCATAAATAGAAAGGAGGTTTGCCACGGAATGGCGTTGGGGATGTTGGGGAGCGGTTTTGCGTCATGCTCAGGACGGACGGAAGATATAGCAAAACCTCGAAGTCTGTGTGCGTTATGGTGTCGTGTATGGTATCGTGTGTTCGAGAATTTCCTTTGCCGCATCATGTGGTGGCAGCAGCATCTGTTTGAGTTCTTCCATGCGAGATCTCACTTGCTCGGGCGTTTCAAAGATTTCGATGAATCTTGTTTCTACCTCCGCCGCAATGTAAATGTAGCGTACTCCGTTCATGTTTTCATCGGCAACAATTCCCGCCACAGCATCCAGGTTTATCAAACTTCCGGTATTCAGTTCAATCCATTTCATGATAATTTTCCTTTCTGTGTATTCAGTTTTATGCCCCGACCATCAGCAACCGGAACGTTTCCCTGCCCTTTGGTGTGACGAGATCCTGTGTGCCTTTCCACTGGGTTTTCTCGTTCACGCACTCTTTCCGCTCGAACAAGCCGTCCGAGAGGGGCTTTGCGTAGGCGGTCAGCTTGCCTTTCTTGTCACGGTACATATACTTCTTTTCCAGCAGGAACGCCACGAACTGGTTCTGTTTTACGCCCAGTTCTCCGGCGGTTTCCCGAATGCCGGTCAGCAGGTTCCGGTCAACCAGTTCGTCGAAGTATTCCGCTTTCGGCTTCATGATCTGGTTTTCTACTGTCAGTGCGGAAACTGTGATCTGCATCTCTTTCAGCTTGGCGTTCGACAGCTGCAAGGCTCTTGCCATGATCGCATCCGGGCTGTTCCACTGTTCTTCCACGGCAATGAAGTACTGCCGCATCTGCTTGCCCTTGTCTGTCCGCTGTAGCATGCAGAGTTCCTTTGCCATGGGGATTGTGATTTGGTGGTCGGTTGACGGTCTGCCGCCGGTACTTTCGGACAAAATTGTCCAAAAGTCCGAATTCTCGGAAAAGCCATACTCTGTCATACGGTCGAACCACTTCTTATACGGCGTTTCAATTTTCAACGCCTCATACAGTTCTCGTCCCGATACTGTCGGGCGGTCTGCGTTGTCGTAGTGGATTTGAATTAGGTCTTTCATGTTTTATCTTCCTTTCTGTTGTGCTCCCTGCCTTGGTATGGTATAATAGATACCGGAAAGGAGCGAATACAATGGATTTTCAAGGACTTGTAAATGTTTTAATACCGCCAGTGATTTCCTCTTTAACCACTTTAGTGGTGCTAGGCATTACCGGCAGAACGAACCGAAAAATAAAAAAAGATCAGATTCGAATGCAGCGAATCGAAAAGCTATATGCACCATTTTATAAACGATGTTTACAGTGCTTTTTCCCTGAAAGTGCTTTGTGGAATAGACGAAGTATCGCAGGAGAATTTCAGATTTTGTTTTCTGAAAACATCATTTACATGAGCAAGCACTCCCAAAAGCTTTTTAAAGATTACTATGCCGCTTTTCGAGACCGATTTGTTTCGGGCTCTGTATCAGAGCAAGACAAGCAACGCTATGAGGAATGCTTTATCCAACTAGCGGAATCACTACAAACGGATTACCAATCATTATGCCGAAAGCTAAAATTAGAGCCGCCGCTAGAATTATTTTAATCCAGACACTATCGCTGTCTAATATGAATTGAAAAATAACAGCTGTAACGGGAACCATTGCCCAACTGATCAGTGTGCAGATTAGTTCTGCCGTTTCACTCATGCTGTTCACCCCCTCTTTGCTGAAACAGCACTTCAATCGGCGTTTCCGGGAACCACGTCTTCTGAATGAAGATTGCCTGCTCCACGGTGAACGAACGTTTTCCACACGTTTTGTGCCAGAGCGTTCCCTCGTCTACGCCGAGCGCCTGTGCCATTACCCTTTTCTTGATGCCTTTGCGTTTGATCTCGTATTCGAGAACTGGGTAATTGTAATTTTTTTGTTTCATTTGCTTCCCCTTTAAAATGTATTTCCTTGACTTTTGTAGCATTTTATGCTACAATAAGAATGAAAGGAGGCGATCATATGAATGAAATAGGACTGGCCGATAAAGTTTCTGACATGGCAAAAGTGATTGTTATTGCAAAAATGAGCGATTGCCGTACAGAAGTTAGCGCAGATGGTGGCAAGCAGGTTGCTGAATTTTATTCAGAGATTTACAAAGGAATTTATGAAACGTTAAAAGAAAAGCTTGTCTCAAGATAATGTGTTTTTATCTCTTGTAGAAAGCAAAATTGATGCGACTGCCGGAAGAACTTCTGCTTCTTTTTCGGTGGTCGCTTCTTTGTTCGCCACTCGAATCACAAATTCAACCAGAGCATCTACAACTCTTTTGTATTGTTCATCATCCATACCTTTCACCCCCTTTCTCAGTTGTCCTTTCTCCTATAGTCTTGTTCTTTGAAAATTCGATGTTGGCTTTTTGTCTACATAGTCGGCAAAAAAAATAGCTTCTCTTTCGCTATCTGATAATTTAAGCAAAACTGAAAGCTTTTTGATTTCTGACCCCTTAAACTCCCGTTCTCCACTCAATTTATTGTATAATCCTTGACGGGTAAGTCCAAGATACTCTGCAATGAAGCTTTTAGACAAATGACTACAGGAAATCTTCTCACAAAGCAACTCGTTGTTCAATCCTGCCACCTCCTTTCTTGATGTAGACTATTTCGTCTACCGTGATTTTATTATACACGATGTAGGCAGCTTTGTCAACATATTTTTACGAAAAAGATGCACAACTTTTTGTAGTCGTTTTTGTCTACAATGACAAATATTTTTTTACTCGTGTAAATAAATGTTGACATATGCGGCTACAGCATGATATAATGAATTTAACCGAGAAAAGGAGGTGACAACATGACAGTTGGTGAAAAAATTAGAGAAGCAAGGCTAAAAAAAGGCTATACACAAACAGAATTGGCGGAACTTCTTGGGTATAAGTCGAGATCGTCTATTAACAAAATTGAAGTAGAAGGGCGAGATATTCCGAGAAGTAGCGTTATCAAATTCGCAAAAGCCCTTGATGTCACTCCTGCTTATCTTATGGGTTGGGAAGATGAGCCAAAGCCAGAGCAGAGCCTTTACGACCGATTCGACAACCTCCACCCCGT
>CAKSKO010000128.1 GCA_934465125.1 uncultured Eubacteriales bacterium | reverse complement strand
TCCCTTTTCCGTTCTTTAGAACTTTTCCGGAAACCTTCGCCGAATCGACATAAGGGGTTCCAACCTTTAATCCATCTTTTCCACTAATCGCAACAACCTTAAAATCTACGGTAGTTTCTTCTTCCACCGGAAGCTTTTCTACATAAATAATGTCTCCATTTTCTACTTTGTACTGCTTTCCACCGGTCTCAATCACTGCATACATTGGCGCTTAGCACCTACCTTTTTTTAAATCTCGCTACCATAGGCGGAGCATGCACTCTCTTAAATGCCCATAATACGCGGCTTAATTAGCGTATCATACGCTCAGTTTTCTGTCAAGAGAAAATAAAAATCTTTTGCTATGCTTCCCGATAAAGACTTCTTAACAGCGCGATCTCCTCTTGATACCCCGAAAGATCATTGGGCGTTTCCAAAAAAAATGGTAAATGTCGCAGCTTTTCATGATTGATAATCCTTGTAATCGCCTCGATGCCGATCTTCCCTTGGCCAATTTTTGCGTGGCGATCCTTGTGACTTCCCAAAGGATTGAGGCTATCGTTAAGATGGATCGCATAAAGCTTATTAAGCCCAATGATCTCATCAAATTCTTGGAGTACTCCATCCAAATCGTGAACAATATCGTATCCTGCGTCGGAAATATGACAAGTATCAAGGCAAACACCCATTTTATCAGAAAGCGTAACCTGATCTAAAATCATTCTGAGTTCTTCGAAGCTACTCCCAACCTCGCTTCCTTTTCCTGCCATTGTTTCTAAGAGTACTTTGGTCGTTTGCTCAGGTTTCAATGTTTGATTCAACGCATCTGCAATCAAGTGGATGCCCTTTTCCTTTCCTTGTCCAACATGGCTTCCTGGATGGAAATTATAGAGGTTCCCAGGAAGATATTCCATACGTATCATATCATCTTTTAGTGCTTCTAAAGCAAATTCCCTTGTCTTCTTATCGTTTGAACACAAATTAAGTGTATACGGTGCATGCCCTAATATTACTGAAAACCTATGCTCTTTCATCAACCTAAGAAGTGCTGCGATATCTTTTTCGTCGATCGCTTTCGCTTTGCTTCCTCTGGGATTCCTAGTAAAATATTGAAAAGTGTTCGCCCCGATTGAGAGCGCTTCCTTTCCCATATGCTCATATCCCTTCGAAACAGACAAATGACATCCGATGTCTAACACAATAATCCCCCTTTAACCTTATATTTTCATATTCAAACCATGTAAATACGGTCCTTGTTAAAAAACATTTTATTTTTCTGCGTATTTTTTGCAGACCTAAATAAAAAACGCCCCGCAATCCGCGGTGCGTAAACGTGTCTGCTGTTATTTAGTATACGCGATCCCTATCATACACTCAAGCGCATAATTATAAAAAAACAAAAAGCCGCGCCGGGTCAAAAACGCGGCTCTCCCCACCGTTAGGTGGTGGAGCTACTGGTCGGACTCGAACCGACGACCTGCGCATTACGAATGCGCTGCTCTACCAACTGAGCCACAGTAGCATAAAAGTCTTGTACTACAGAAAACAACAAGCATATCAAATCCTCTGCTTAGACATTATATAAAACGAAAGACAAATAGTCAAGAGGATTTCAATATTTTTATTCTAACACTAATAAAAACTCAGCATGATTTACACCAAACCTGCGAATACTTGATCTGTTAAAACATTGACAATTAGCTGATTCTGTTTCATAATAACGGTATTATTTCTCAATAAATAGAGACTTTATCGGCATGTTTTAAAACTAAGGGAGGAAAGCAAAGAATGGGCAAAACATTATCACAAAAAATCATTGCGTCTCACCTTTTAAGCGGTGAAATGGTTATCTCACATGACATTGGTTTAAAAATTGACCAAACTCTGACCCAAGACGCCACCGGGACGATGGCATACCTTGAATTCGAAGCAATGGGTGTCCCGAGAGTCAAAACAGAAAAGAGCGTCGCTTACATTGACCACAACACGCTTCAATCGGGATTTGAAAACGCGGATGATCACAGATTTATCCAGTCGATTGCAAAAAAACACGGTATATACTTTTCAAGGCCTGGCAATGGTATCTGCCATCAAGTCCATCTCGAACGCTTTGGAATTCCCGGCAAAACGCTGATCGGCTCTGATAGCCACACCCCCACAGGCGGTGGAATCGGAATGCTTGCAATGGGAGCTGGCGGACTTGATGTCGCAGTCGCGATGGGCGGTGGCGCATACCATATTTCTATGCCTAAAATGGTACGAATTAATCTTCATGGTAAATTACAGCCTTGGGTTTCTGCTAAGGACGTCATCCTCGAAGTGCTGCGCTTGATGACAGTAAAAGGTGGAGTCGGAAAAATTATTGAATACGGCGGAGAGGGTGTTGCTTCTTTAAGTGTACCGGAACGCGCGACGATCACTAACATGGGAGCAGAACTTGGAGCTACCACTTCAATCTTCCCATCTGATGAAGTAACCCGCAGCTTTTTAAAGGCACAGGGACGTGAAAATGACTGGATCGAACTTTTGCCAGATCAAGACGCTACGTACGATGAAACATTCGAAATCGATTTAAGTACTCTTGTTCCGATGGCTGCTTGCCCACATAGTCCTGACAATGTCAAGACAATCGAGGAATTGGGTCCGATAAAAGTGAACCAGGTTTGTATTGGGTCTTGTACAAATTCATCGTATCTTGACTTGATGCGTGTTGCCGCTATCTTAAAAGGGAAAACTGTTCATCCGGACGTCAGCCTTTCTATCGCTCCTGGGTCAAAGCAAGTTTATAATATGTTAGCAGAAAATGGCTCGCTCTCTGATTTAATCGCCGCCGGCGCTCGTATTCTTGAGTGCGCATGCGGCCCTTGTATCGGGATGGGGCAGTCACCGAACTCAAAGGGAATTTCTCTTAGAACGTTTAACCGGAACTTTGAAGGCCGTTCGGGCACTGCTGACGCGCAGATTTATCTATTAAGTCCAGAAACCGCAGCCGCTTCTGCACTTTTTGGCGTATTAACAGACCCACGAACACTGGGGAAATCATCTGATATTCCGCTTCCTAAACAGTTTTTAATCAACGATAATATGGTGATCGATCCTGCTAACGAAAACGATGCTGATAAAGTTGAAATCCTCCGCGGACCGAACATTAAGCCGTTTCCAACAACCGAACCACTCACAGCAGACATCCACGCAAAAGTACTCTTAAAAGTTGGGGACAATATTACAACCGACCACATTATGCCGGCTGGCGCAAAAATTCTTCCCTATCGTTCCAACATTCCGTATCTTTCACAGTTTTGCTTCGGGGTTTGCGACAAAGAATTCCCGAACCGCTGTTTAAAAGAAGGAAAAGGAATCATCATTGGAGGATCCAACTATGGGCAGGGTTCGTCGCGTGAACATGCAGCGCTTGTTCCACTTTATCTTGGAATTAAGGCTGTGATTGCGAAATCGTTCGCGCGTATTCACGCTGCAAACCTTGTCAACGCAGGAATTCTTCCTCTTGTTTTTGAAAAGGAAACGGATTACGATGATATCGATCAAATGGACGAGTTGACGATCTCTTCTGTCCGGGAGGCTGTTGCAAAAAAAGGAACAATCATCGTTAAGAATATAACCAAAGGACATAACTATGAGCTGGACGCTGTTTTGTCCGATCGTCAGCGCGCAATCATCCTCGCCGGAGGACTTCTCAACTACACAAAGCAACAGGCAAAATAAGAACTGTTAACCCGGAATAAAAATGCAGGAGGTTTTTTTGATGAGAGAAAAAATAAAAATGACTACCCCGCTCGTAGAGATGGACGGCGACGAAATGACAAGGATCATCTGGAAAATGATAAAAGATATATTAATTCATCCGCATGTAGAATTAAAGTCAGAGTATTATGATCTGGGACTTCCTTATCGTGAAAAAACAAACGACCAGGTCACGTTTGACGCAGCAGAGGCAACAAAGAAGTATGGTGTTGCTGTAAAATGTGCAACAATTACTCCAAACGCAGACAGAGTGAAAGAGTACCATCTCAAAGAAATGTGGAAATCCCCGAACGGAACGATTCGTGCGATCTTAGACGGAACTGTTTTCCGTACTCCGATCGTTGTAAAGGGAATCACACCTTTTCTTCCAAACTGGAAAAAGCCGATTACAATTGCTCGTCATGCATACGGCGATGTTTATAAAAATGTGGAGATGCAGGTTCCTAGGAAGACCAAGGCTGAATTGGTAATCACCACAGAAG
>CAKSKO010000127.1 GCA_934465125.1 uncultured Eubacteriales bacterium | reverse complement strand
TCATCCAGATCCGCCTCGTCGAACTCAACGACCAGCGGCTTCTTCCGGTACAAGATGTCGTACATGACCGGGACGATTTTTGCTTACTGTCTTAACAGTAGAAGCTGACTGCTCCAAAGAAGTCAGTCCACTTCCGGATGACCTCATCACTTCGAGCTTCGATAACCCGCATCAGGTCCCGGAGCAAGCGTTCCGGGATATGGGTTTTGTTGTGGCAGAGGTAGCATTTCCCGGTAGAGGTGATCCAGATTTTCGTTGCGTTTTGGTTCGGCGTTTCCGATACATGAACGTGGATCGGCTCTAGCGGGTCGCTTTCGTTTGCCCAAAAGAAGATAGTGTAGGACCCAACCTTAAAGATTTGCGGCATTGGCGAACCCTCCCCGCTGCGAGAATTCAAGGATGAGGTGGGCGGTAGACCGAATCACTTCGTCATACCGAGCGATCTCTTCCGGAGTGAAGCCGTTGATATCCTCCCACTGGTAGCCGGGAACCCAGCAAACTGCATTGTGGAAGAAGTCCTTGTCGTCCGGCTTCTCCACATAGACCTTTACCCGGCCATCTGCCTGCATTTCAGAATGGACGATTTCAGTGTTGTCGTCAAGTGTCATGAATGGGTACATCATGGTAAGAACCCCCTTCTTTTGTTTCATTATTTATTTCAACCTACACCTTCTGTAGGGTAACATGATACATTACTTCATATCGCTCCGTTTTTCTAACGCGGGGCGTTTTATATTTGTTCATCACACGGGGATTTTTTAGTCTTTGATTTCTTGTGTATCATTTTGTCCGGCGACGATGTAAAGGCTAAACGTTCTGCCGTTTCTGACCTTATTGATATAACCCCTTTTGAAGAGGCGATTCAATGTGAATGCAGCGGCATTTCGCAGATCATTTCCAAACATAACGGTTAAATCCTTTTGGAGAATACCAGGGTTGTTCCTTACAATGGACAGGATTCTAGACTCTGCAGTGACATAAAATTCGTCTTCTTTCTGTCGTATCCGTCTTGATTCGGCATCCCATTTTAATTGCCGCTGCTTATATTCGTTCGAGTGTTCGTAGGCTTCTCGTGCCAGTACGTCCGGATTGCTTTCAACAAACTTTCTCCGCCATTGGGCATAGCTCATATCCCCCGGCACGGTGATGCTTTTGCCAGTCGCCGGGTCACGTGCGGCACGTTTGATTTTGACAATTACCTGCTCACTCATGTCCGGCATGGTGGTACACCTACAATTCGGATGTAATGGAGGAAAGTTAAGGCCGATTTTGGCCTTTGATGTACGAAATATTTTCCCATCAAGGCTTGCGCATGTTGGACAGGTGGATAAATCCAATGCAGCCGTAAAACGATATCGCTTGACGCCTGTGGAAGCATAGGAATGTAGTTGGCGTTGATTGGAAAAAAGAAAGAGGTCTGCCCTAAATAGGTTGTTTGAATCCTTCCCGTGAGAATATTCATCGCCGCTTAAAATGTAGTAAATAGATGTAGCGTTGAAGCGGAGATTATCGCCGTCAAAATCCGGTGGAGTAGCTCGCTTTTTTGCGAGTAATTCATACAAAAAGGGTAGATTGGCTTGAGGATAGCCGTGTGATAGTTCGTATGCCCAGTTTACGCCGAGGCCGACAGGATAAGACGAATTCAAATTTCGCTTGCAAATACAGCGATACGCTTCGTCTATTTTCCCGCAACAGATTAGATCAATGCACGTCTCGGCGAATTTTGACTTTTCTGTTTCTTTGCGGTCTCTGTATTGTTGGACAACTCTGTGTCCTAGATTGGTTAAGTGATAACTCCCCAAATGCTGGACTTGGTCGGAAAGGGTTGCGTTGTCGCATGAAGTTAGGAGACTATCGATAAGGAGTTGCTTTCTTGCATTTTTCTTTGCCACCAATCCCAGTGTATGAAATAGTGCTTTCAATTCAGCAACGGTCATATCTTCCAGTTTTTCCGCTAGTGTAGCACCAGATAGAAGTCCAAGGTCTACAAAGCGTTCTATTAACGAAATCTCATCGTTTGAGGCTACCTTCGAGATATAACCACCGATAGGTTGTGATTTTGGGTGGTTGTGGCATTTCTTTAAGAAAAGAATTTGACTTTCGGTCAACGAATCTGCTGAGTGCGGAAGACTAGTGCATCCCAAGTGTATCCCCTCATTTCCATCTAAACTAAAACACTTATAGGTCTCGGCACAGGCCAACAGCTTTCGGTTCGTAACGGTGTCGTGAAATTTGATGTTGCGTCCACGATCATTCTGAGATGTTACGAGGAACTCTTATCCGATGCGGCTGTAAAATCTTTTTGGGAATTGAACTTGCCCTTAGACGAGAATTTATCTCTTCTAGCAGAACAATATAATTTTGAAATTGGTAATGAAGCACATTCTTTTTTATCAAAATACAGGTACAAGAGTTGATAATATTTTTTCTGATAAATATCCTCAAATTCAAATTTCAGAATCGAATGATATTCCTGGGTTGCCTCGGAAAAATCAAAAACAAGGTTAAACTCTCCAGCATTCGCGCCCAAATTATACTGCGGAGATATTAGCCAGTCGGTTTCGTTTTTTACAGGTTCGGCATTGGCACCGCTTTTCTCGTAGTATGTGTAACGCCCATAGTGAATTTTATCATAAAAATCATCAATGGGCGTTGTTGCTATTTCATCAAGAGATGTCAGCCCATCAACACTTTTTAGATCGTAAAGGTACACACATACTTGAAATGCTGTTGATAAACCCTTGTTGGTAACCTTGATATTCGCACTCTTGTTAAATCCATCGGGTTCCCTCTTGCTAGACTCATCGGATTCCGGTTTTCCTGATGTCCTAAGAATCATATATCCATCATTATATATTCGGCCATCTGTGTCATTAAATTTTCGAAACACTTTATTGGCGGCGTTATCGCCAAGCGTTGAATATGCGTCAACATCCAAACAGGGAACAACGCTTAACTCTTGTTGTTTTTTCAAACACCACACAGATAAGAAGAAGCCTCCAACAACACCAACAAACCCCAACCAGTCCCATCCACCGGTTGGAAATGAGAAATTAAGCCACGTTGGAAGAAGGGCAAACCACAGGTATGTTCCAAAGACAAAAGCAATCATGTATCCTACGTATTTCTTCAACATACATACCTCCTTACTATGAGCGCTAACATTATAATAGCATACATATTCCTAATAAGGTAGAGGAAATATTTACTGCGACTGAGCGTATGATACTGGAACTGCTTCAGTTTCTGATTTTTCCGGGCTTTCTCACCATAGCTTTGCGGAGGGCTGTGTGCTTTCCGGTTTTATCAAGCTGTGCGTTCTGAGAGAGAACATCTGGGGATCTCGTTTTTTATATGGAGGCTGAGTCCAGAAAAAGGGACAGGTGAGGTGATATGCTTATGATATTGAGAGGAGGAAATCTATGAACCAGAAGCGATACGAGGTTTCTATGGAGTTTGCCGGACCGACAGCCATATGGACCGACCCGGCCAGTGGAGATTCGCCTTGCAGCTATCCTGCGCCGACTTACTCCGCCGTGCGAGGG
Organism: uncultured Eubacteriales bacterium; assembly: GCA_934465125.1. Taxonomy (GTDB): domain Bacteria; phylum Bacillota; class Clostridia; order Oscillospirales; family Acutalibacteraceae; genus CAKSKO01. The sequence goes on along the minus strand of CAKSKO010000127.1, from coordinate 678 downwards.
ATCTTCGAGAGCATCCTCTGGGGGCCGGCGACGATCATCCTGCCCAAAAAGGTGGAGCTGTGTGCGGTGCCGCGGTATCATTCCTATGTGACAAATTACGGTGGCCCGTTGCGCAGTGATAAATCCATCCGGGACAGGAACAACTACCAGTTGTATGCGACCGTCCTGACCGATGTCTGCTATCGACTGTATGCGGAAGTCATCCCCAACCCGGACAAAGCCGGGATGTCAGAACGGGGACGGAGGTGGGATCGGCGGACCACGTCACCAGGGCATGCCTATCAGGAGATCTTCTACCGCCGGCTCAAACGAGGACAATCCTATGCGACGCTGTTCCTGGGGTGGAGTGAATTTACGCCGTCCTATTTTGGACCCTTTCGAGAGACCACCAGAGTTTGCAAGGAGCTCCCGGATATTCACATTCCGTCCATGCTCAGAGAAGTGTTTGGGGATGGATACTGTGCGCCCTATCGGCCGGTCTATGACAGGGATCTGTGCATTCATGAGGGGGTTCTGGTATACCCGGAAAGAGGGGGTCGCAGATGATCAATGAGCTGTATGCGTTGTCAGGCGCTCTTCGGCATTCCAACGTGGAAACCCAGAGTTGGCACCCAAAATATCGAGCTATTCCCAATATCACAAATAAAAATCCCTGTGTTCGCATCACACTGGAGGATG
>CAKSKO010000126.1 GCA_934465125.1 uncultured Eubacteriales bacterium | reverse complement strand
CTGATTCAAATCCACATTCGCTGCAAATATAAATACTTTTTATTTTTTGTGCCATATTTCAATAAAAACGCAAAATGATTTTAAAAATTTCAAAAAAGTTCGCGTTTTTTCCTACCTTTCTCTTATTATATTGTCTTATTATAGCTTTTTCTTTGTAATTTTTCAATTCAAGAGAAAACCCAAACCTATAGTTTATTGGCACAATATTCTAAAAAACCACAATAAATCGTAAATGCTACTTGAGATTGGTATTCATCCTTTGACAGTTTTTGTGCTTCTGTTTCATTAGATAAAAATCCACATTCAACAATCACCGCAGGAACCTTTGCATTTGACAATAAATAGATATTTTTTTCGGCCGGTTTGATCTCTCTTGTGTTTTCGGGCTGAAGCAAACCAACAAACGCTTTTTTAATATACCCTGCAATTTCCTTGCTTTGTGGATCATTGATGGAATAAAACATCTGAGCTCCTGAATACTGACCCTGTGGAAAATTATTTTGATGGATACTAAGGAGGATATGATTTGGATCTGAATTTATGATATGTATTCTATTATGCAAATCTGACACTTTTTGTTCACGAATCGTATCAGCACCTTTATCATGAATGGAGATATCTTCTTCTCTTGTCATGATAACGGGAAATCCGGAAACAGTCAGCATCTGTCGTAATTTCAGCGCAATAGATAGGTTAATATCTTTCTCCAATGCTCCGACCTTGCTCGTTGCTCCACCGTCTTCTCCACCATGACCGGGATCCAGAACGATTGTACACCGGCGCGGCAACGCCTCACCTATTACTTGTTGATCGATTTGCTTTGACGCCATTCCAATTAAAACCGAAAACAAAATGCAGCAGAACCCTACTACAGCATAAAAGAGAGTATCACAGACTGTTCGTTTCATTCGATCACCTCTAGAATACTTATGCTACAAAAACAAGCAGATATCACCATTTTCATAAATTTGTTTATAAAAAAGAAAAACATATCTATTAGCCATAAATATAGCATTCAGACAATAATAGATATGCTCTCCTTTATCAAAAGTCTAACTTTTATCCTCTAAAAAAATTTTGAAATGATCTCAACCGCCTTTTTGGTCTTCTGCAAATATTATGACAAACTAATATCGTATCTTCACCAATCACTTCAATTTCTTCCCATTTAATGATAAGATCATCTTCTCTCCCAAACAATCCAAAACATTTTGGTTTTCCAAATATCACAATTGCAATTAATTTTGCGCACTTCATATCAACTTCAACATCATCTACACAACCAAGCCTTGTTCCGTCCTTTACATTAATGACCTCCTTATGTCTCATATCAACAATTCTGCACCTCAAAACAAACACCTCCCATTATACGTGTTTATATTCATAAAAAGCGCCAAATTTTTTCCTTTTATTGACTTTATAACACTATATTTATATAATGATTAAGTATATTGATAAAAATACCTTTAGGAGTATTATATTATATGAAAACTACAATTGACACCAATCGAACAGTTGAGAGATACTCCCCTTCTGCCGATTTCGGCCTAACCAATTCTCAGGTACAGTGCAGAATTGAAGATAATTTGGTTAATTACGACACTAGTCTTCCTACAAAAACGATTGGTCAAATTATTAAGGAGAACTTAGTTACTCTTTTTAATATTATCAACTTTGTTTTGGCGCTAGCAATTATAGCAGTTGGCTCCTTTAAAAATCTTTTATTTTTAGGGGTTGTGATGTGTAACACGATTATTGGAACATACCAAGAGATTCGTGCCAAAAAAATTGTCGATAAACTCTCAATTATTTCAACAACAAAGGTTTCTGTTCTCCGCAACGGAACAGAGCGGTCTCTTGGAATTGACGACATTGTTTTAGACGATATTGTATGCTTAAAACAGGGCAATCAGGTTGTAACAGACTGCGTTGTCGTGGAGGGAGAATGTGAAGTTAATGAATCTCTACTAACTGGAGAATCTGATTCTATTCATAAAACATGCGGAGATATTTTACTTTCGGGCAGTTTTATTGTATGTGGAAATTGTAAAGTAAAAGTAGAGCACATTGGCCATGAAAACTACGCCTCAAAAATTTCACAAGACGCCAAATATATCAAAAAATTGAATTCTGAGATCATGATGACACTTAGAAAAATAATTAAAATTATTTCTATTTTAATTATTCCCATCGGACTTCTACTGTTTTATAACCAATTTACAATTGAAGGGAACACGTATCAGTCTGCGGTTGTCAATACCGTTGCAGCTTTAATCGGTATGATCCCGGAAGGTCTTGTATTGTTGACCAGCACCGTTTTGGCAGTAAGTGTCATCCGATTATCAAAACGGAAGGTTCTGGTGCAGGAACTTTACTGCATCGAAACGCTCGCTAGAGTTGATGTACTTTGTCTTGACAAAACAGGAACCATTACAGAAGGATGTATGGAAGTTAAAGAAACAATCCCCTATGGAGACACTGCGGAACAAGACATTCAAAGTGCATTAAATGCACTTGCTTCTGTTATACAGGATGAAAATCCAACCTTCAACGCAATCAGAAAAAAGTATACGGAACCCACCTCTTATTCGTTAGAGAAAGTGATTCCATTTTCTTCAGAAAAAAAATGGTCGGGTGCGTATTTCAAAAATCAGGGAACCTTTGTCATAGGCGCTCCGGAATTTATATTGAAAGATCGCGTTGATGAGATCAAAGAACAACTGGAAACATACACAGCAGAAAATAGAGTTATTTTGTTAGCGCATTCTTTTTCAGCGTTTAAACAGGAAGAGCAATTACCTGATGATTTAAGCATCATGGCTTTCATTCTAATGCATGATAAACTTCGCGTTCAGGCAAAAGAAACATTGAATTTTTTTAAAGAACAGGGTGTTGCTATAAAAATTATTTCTGGTGACAATGTTTTAACTGTTGCTAATATTGCTAAAAATGTTGGACTCAAGGACGCGGATAATTACATTGATGCAACCACTTTAAAATCATATGAAGAAATAAAAGAAGCAGCCGATCGATATTCTATTTTCGGGCGTGTATCTCCTGAGCAAAAAAAGCAGCTTATTTTAGCATTAAAAGAGTGTGGCCATACTGTTGCAATGACCGGAGATGGAGTAAATGATGTATTAGCTTTAAAGGAAGCAGACTGCAGCGTTGCAATGGCATCCGGAAGCGATGCGGCAAGAAATGTATCGCAACTCGTTTTACTAAACTCATGCTTTGATTCGATGCCAAAAGTCGTTGCGGAGGGACGTCGTTCTATCAATAATATACAGCGCTCGTCGTCTTTATTCCTGGTAAAAACAATCTTTTCCACCTTGCTCGCTGTGATTTTCTTATTTTTAAATACTCCTTATCCCTTCATGCCAATTCAGATGACTCTTACTAGCATGTTTACAATTGGAATTCCTTCTTTTATTCTAGCTCTTGAACCAAATAAAGATCGAATCAGAGGAAATTTCTTTTTAAACATTATTAGTAAAGCAATTCCCGGAGCATTGACTGTTGTAATTAATATTTTACTTGTTGTCCTCGTTACTTCTCTATTTGGATTAAACACCGAGCAAGCTTCTACCCTTTCAGTCATTCTCACCGGTTATACTGGACTTATGCTTCTTTATAATATTAGTATCCCATTTAATAGAACAAGAAAAATATTATTCACTTCCATGATTATCGGCTTTTCTGTTAGTATTGTAGCATTTCGAACTATTTTTTCTCTGGCTGTAATTACTCCTGTACTCTTAACAATATTAGTATTCATGCTTTTTGTTGCAACCGCCGTGTTTTATTTTATTTATGCTGTTGCAAAACGGTTGAGTTCTGGAAAATAATAAGATAAAAAATGCTATTGTAAATTTAAAATTAAAACAAAAAAGAAAGCAGAATCAATTTTGCATTGATTCTGCTTTCTTTCAGTAAAATCATGAATTTTAAGTTTGCGAGTTTATTTTTTATCCTAAAATGCTAATTAAAACACCTGCTGCAACTGCAGAACCAATCACTCCTGCCACATTTGGTCCCATTGCATGCATCAAAAGGAAATTCGAAGGGTTTTCTTCCTGACCTACCTTTTGAGAAACACGTGCTGCCATGGGAACAGCTGACACTCCAGCTGATCCAATCAATGGATTTACTTTTCCTCCAGTAACTTTGTACATGATCTTGCCAAACAAAACTCCGCCAGCCGTACCACAACAAAATGCGAACAAACCTAATGCAATGATCGATAATGTTTGAACACTCAAAAATACTTTACCTGTTGCTGTCGCTCCTACTGTAACCCCTAAGAAAATAGTGATAATATTCATTAGCTCATTTTGCGCAGTATTAGAT
>CAKSKO010000125.1 GCA_934465125.1 uncultured Eubacteriales bacterium | reverse complement strand
CCCTTCCATCGCATGCAGAAGTTCCTGACTCTGCATCGAGACACCTCTTTCTATCCTGAAATTTTTAAATTGTTTTCTATTATATCGGACAATCCTTTTATAAACAAGAGGAAAAACTACTAAACTTTCGTTAAGTAAATTTTTTACAATTGACTCCTTTGGCATTTTTTTATGAGAAACGTGCACATTTTTATAAATTGGAAGAAAGTGCCGATAATCCCTTGCTAAAACGGAAAAAACTGTTTATACTTAATTGGTGTATTAAAATACTGCATTCCGAAACCGAAAGGAGTACCGATATGAATTATTCCCATGAAGTGGAAAACATGTGTATTGTAAAAAAAGGACCTCATCACGGTCCAGCCCCGATTCCAGAAGAAGGAAAGTGGATCAAGCCGTATGAGATCAAGGATATCTCTGGATTGTCTCACGGTGTGGGATGGTGTGCCCCGCAGCAGGGCGCTTGTAAGCTCACCTTGAACATTAAGGACGGTATTGTTGAAGAAGCTTTGGTTGAAACGATTGGATGTTCCGGTATGACTCATTCTGCCGCGATGGCCGCGGAAATTCTGCCTGGAAAAACAATGCTTGAATGTTTAAATACAGATCTCGTTTGCGACGCGATCAACGTCGCGATGAGAGAGATCTTTCAGCAGTTTGCATATGGCCGGACACAGACAGCTTTCTCAGAGGGCGGACTTCCTGTTGGCGCAGGTCTTGAAGATTTGGGAAAAGGACTTCGTTCTCAAGTTGGAACAATGTTCAGTACCAAAGCAAAGGGTGTCCGTTACATGGAGATGGCGGAAGGATATGTTCTGTCGCTCGCACTTGACCAAAATGATGAAGTAATCGGATATAAATTTGTAAAGCTAGGAAAAATGCTTGAAGATATCCGCCACGGCGTTTCTCCAAATGAAGCGTATCAAAACAACATCGGGCAATATGGCCGTTACGATAATGCGGCAAAATACATCGACCCACGCGAAGAATAAGAGGACCATACGAAATAAGGAGGACAAGCTATATGGCGAACGATGTAAAATTTGAAGGCAAGGAAAGAAGAATTGCCAAAATAGAAAAATGTCTTTTAGAGTATGGTTTAGCCAGTCTTGAAGACGCAAATGAACTCTGTTTAAGCAAAGGAATCAACGCAAGTGAAATCGTTAAAGGCGTTCAGCCGATCGCATTCGAGAACGCTTGCTGGGCCTATACGCTGGGCTGCGCCATTGCGATAAAAAAGAACGTGGCAACTGCCGCCGAAGCCGCCGAAGCGATTGGAATCGGGTTGGAAGCATTTTGTATCCCCGGTTCTGTTGCAGAGCAGAGAAATGTTGGACTTGGGCATGGAAATTTAGGTGCGATGCTTTTAAGGGATGAAACGAAATGTTTTGCTTTCTTAGCAGGCCATGAATCCTTCGCAGCAGCAGAAGGCGCGATCGGTATTGCGCGAACTGCTAACAAGGCAAGAAAAGAACCACTGCGCGTCATCTTAAACGGTCTTGGAAAAGATGCGGCTTATATTATCTCAAGAATCAACGGGTTCACATATGTCAAAACCGATTATGATTTCTATAAGGGCGAGCTCTCCATCTTGGATGAGACCCCATTCTCCGACGGAGAAAGAGCGTCAGTTCGTTGCTTTGGCGCGAACGACGTATTAGAAGGCGTTGCGATCTTAAAGCATGAGGGCGTTGATGTTTCGATTACAGGAAACTCCACCAATCCAACAAGATTCCAGCATTTAGTCGCTGGAACGTATAAAAAATGGGCGATTGAAAACGGGAAAAAATACTTTTCTGTCGCATCGGGCGGCGGAACAGGACGTACTCTTCATCCAGACAATATGGCTGCAGGACCGGCTTCTTACGGCTTGACGGATTCCATGGGCAGAATGCACGGAGATGCACAGTTTGCAGGATCTTCCTCTGTTCCGGCCCACGTTGAGATGATGGGATTAATCGGAATGGGCAACAACCCGATGGTCGGTGCGACTGTTGCTTGCGCTGTTGCAGTTGACGAAGCTTTAAAGGGCTAAGATCATTATTGGGCAGCAAAACGCCCTCCGCTTTTTATATAAAAAGCGGAGGGCGTTTTTGTGTTTGTTTCAGATACTACGTCTGTTTTCAATTAGATGCGCACGCAAACGCGGTAAGTGATATTCCATATATTATCAACTTCAATTGCTTGCGAGTGTAGTACTTTTATATTTTTTCTTCCCTTTTATCATATTCAGCAAGACATAAACAGCAATCAACACCACAACCGATGCGCCAAGCACCAGATACATCTGCATTATGCCGACCTGATGATCAAAGAAGTATAGGTTGCTATCGAAGGAGTCACGAATCCCATTGACTATCTCCTCCGGAAAATAATTCGTCTGGAGTTCATCCAACACCCCGTTCATCAAGTGGTTACGCAGCAGCGCCGTACCGTAGGTCCCAGGCAGAAAAGAGATAAATTTTTGGATTCCCTCTGAGAACTGAGAAATAGGCATATACGCTCCACAGACAAATCCATAGCAGGAGCTGACGATGGTACCCACCGCAGCAATTTGTCCTTGGGTGGATAGAAAATAATTGATAACTGATGACAGCGCAGTGCCAAACAGTACAAGTAGAAATACATCCAACAGAGTCAAAAGTACATACTGCGCCGTCAGATACCACCCCACTTGCGACAGATAAATCAGGCAAGCTCCCATAGCAATCACGCAAATAATTAGAGTTGACAACACGGTAGAAATATAATATCCAAGAGCCAGTGTTGAACGTTTCACCGGCGCAACAGTAAGATCTCCCCGAGCGCCGGTCGCCTTGTCTTGTACCATGAGCATATTAGAGCAGAAAGCTACCGTCACGCAGCATACCGCCAACAAAGAGGAAAACAGCCAACCACCCACAAATCCTTCAATCAGACTTTCGGGTACAACCATTCCTTCTGGGATACTGGCGTGAAAGCTCTCTCGGTAAATGTTCCCAAGAAAGGTTACAAATAGCAGAAGCAGGATTAGTGGAGTGATCAAAGAAGTGAAAAACATCCCCTTGTCCTTAAAAAATAGTTTGGTATTGCGCCGTATTACACATACAAGCGTTTTCATTTCTCCGCACCTCCCGAAAGTTTTTTGCCGGTCACCGCTAAAAATACGTCGTCCATCTTACCTTTGGCAATCTCATAGTCTTTAAAAAGCTCAGGATATTTTACAATGAGCGCTGTGGCCGATGCTGTATTGGGTACTGCTACACGATATGCATCCCGGATCGTTTCATAAGGCATGCGAAGCAGCTTTACCTGCTCTTCTGTCACCCCATATAAAGTAATAAAATCTCCGGTATAAGTATTTTTGAGTTGTAAAGGCGTCCCCTCGGCGGCAACTTTTCCGCTGTCTAGGATGACGACGTAATCAGCATCCGCCGTCTCTTCCATATAGTGAGTGGTGAGAAACACCGTAATGTTCTCCTGCGCTCGGAGCTTGGTCACCACATCCCAGACCTTCTTTCGCGTCTGGGGGTCAAGACCGGTTGTGGGTTCGTCGAGAATCAGAATCTTCGGCTTATGTAAGAGAGCTCTGGCAATGTCGATACGACGGCGCTGCCCTCCGGATAATTTCCCGACGGTATGTTTCAAAAGGTCTTTGAAATCCAACAGCTGTACAAGCTCTTCTAAGCGATGTTTAAACTCTTCTCCCGTAATTCCATAGAGCGCCGCCCGGTTTCGTAAATTATCCTGCACACTAAGCACCTTATCCAACACTGAAGTCTGAAATACAACACCAAGCTCGCGTTTGATCTGGTCCATGCTGCGATCAATATTCTCGCCAGCAATCTCCACCGTACCGGTATCCCGTTCTAATTGCCCACACATAATAGAAATTGTGGTACTTTTTCCGGCACCATTGACTCCCAAGAAAGCAAACAATTCACCCTCCTTAACAAAAAAACTTAGATCTTGCACTGCTTTTACATCCTTGAAACTTTTGCTAAGGTGATTGATTTGAATAATATTTTTCATTATTATTTTCCCCTTCCTTTCTTTGCTTCCACATCCAGTCAGATTTGGCAAAAATTTTATGGGATAATATAATATTACTTTTATAGTATATCATATCTACAGCAAGAGCGAAACTTCCTTGAAATCTTTACCCCATCTTGAAGATCATGATATAAATTAGATGCATCTTAGTGTCTAATAGCCCGATAAACAACCCTACTATTGCTTATGTTAACGTTGAAAATAATATCGCTATTCTCAAATAAAAAGACAGATCCGTAATAGGCCTGTCTTTTATTACATCATTAGGAATAAATAAACATAACTCTTTTGATCAGAATTCTCTTATTCCAACAGTACCTTTTGGG
>CAKSKO010000124.1 GCA_934465125.1 uncultured Eubacteriales bacterium | reverse complement strand
TTAGTGTTTTTACATCAACACCATGTTCGATGCATCGTGTAGCAAATGTGTGGCGGAGTGCATGATAATTTACCGACTTAATATGATGTTTCTCGAACACCTTATGAAAGCGATACTCGTATGTCCTGGGACTGATAAACCCTGCTCTGTCGGATATAACATATTCGGATCTTCGTTTTTCATATAATAATACGAGTATATCCATAAGCCGCTTTGAAATCGGAATATCTCGAACCGATGATTTGGTTTTCGGTTTATCAATAATTAATTTTGTCATTCCGTTACCGCTTTCGTCCTTTACTCGTGCAACAGTAGAACGAATGTGTAAAATTGCATTTTCAAAATTAATATCAGTCCATTTCAGAGCACAAACTTCGCCTATACGCAGTCCGGTATTAAGTGAAAGTAAAATCCCGACACCAGTTTCATCCGGAGACATAATCAATTGCTTTTCTAAATGTGTTTGTGTGATAGAGTCAAGTATTTCAAGCTCGTTCTTTTCAACAGGTGGCTTATGAATTTTGCTCTTTGGAACTGAACACATATTCTCTTCCGCAGCAAAATCAATTATCTCAAGCACAACAAGCATAATGCTCCTAACATATGATGCTGAAAGTCCGCCGCTTCGATCAATTCGTCCGCAATTTAGCTTGGTATCCATGAAACCTGCAAGCAGAACTTTATTAAACTCTGAAAGTTTATAACCACCAAGGACTGGGAGAATATGATTGTTTATTAAATTCTCATATTTTAATGCAGTTGCCCCCTTATAACGGCTGGCATTGGTTTTTTGCCAAAGGGAAACTGCGTCCTTAAACAACGGGGATTGCTTTGAGGATATCTTTATTGCTTCTTTTGTTTCTTCGCATGCGTTTAGTTTCTTCTTAACTTCATAGTAGTTTTTTCCGTAAACAGACTTATATATTGCTCTTCCATTCAAATCCGTTCCGTTGCGATAACGCCCCTCCCAGCGACCGTCTTTTCTTTTGTAAATGTGTTCACCTTTCTTAGGCATAGTTAAACTCCTTTCTCGTCAGTTTATTTGACCATTTTCTGACGATTAAAATTATAAAACCTTGCACCGTTTTGCGGTGTAAGGTAAGAAAAGTTTTGAAAAATGTCAATTCTACGGACAACAAAGTGGCTTTTTTGTGTTGACATAGAATATATTTTCTGATATAATGTAAAGGCAAACAAGATTTTGTCGTGTTAAGAACCATTTGTTCTACGCAAATTAGGTTTGCATTTTTTCAGAGCTTGTATCAAGCAAGCGCTTGAAAAAGAACGCGAGGTGCAATCAGATGCCGAAACAAATTATGCCGTCGGATGTAAGCGAAGAGGATCGGAAAAGGATTGTTGTAAATGCATGTCTTACTCAATTCCTTGCTAATGGATTGTATAAAACAACAACCCGTGATTTAAGCAAATCAATAAACCTACAAAGCGGCGGTATATACTATTACTTCAAAAGCAAAAGCGATGTGGTTGTCGCTTGTGCTGAAGAAGCCTCCTTAAGGCTTGAGAATAATTTGATTTTACCCGCACTAAGAGATATGGGTGATCCGCAGGCATTGGTCAATAATCTTTTCAAACGGTGCGATGAGCTTGCCCCAACAATGAAGTTTTTAGCTCAGGTTTGCTCAGTTGATGAGTATAGAGAAGCAATGGAACCTTCTCTGTATAGATTGAGCCGGAGATATAGATTATATGCAGAAATGTTTGCAAATAATTTGGAGTGTTCCATAGAAGAAGTTGAGCCTTATGTTTATATGTGTATTACGGCAATGACAAGCTACATGATTTTTGGTGAGCAGCTACATATCAGTCCTCAAATGGAACTGGTGGAAAATGCCCTTGTTCAGTTTCAAGGAAAGGTTCGCAAAAGCACAAAAACTATGAAGGAGTCACACCGAGATGATAGTTAATCTAATAAAACCCCAACAAATGTTTAGTTTAACGCTTCCGCATAAGGTTAAGGGACAATATTGGCTTACGGATATTGATGCAAATGGGGAATCCCGCGATCTTATCAGTATTGAAGCGGTTAAGGGTGAATGGGTTTTAAAAAGCAATAAAAAAGTTTCTATTCTCGATGCTGAAAATAAAGTTGTTTCCAACACGATACTGAAAGCATTAAGTTTTTTCAATTTAAAAATCAACGGCAGTGATGACAGAGTTATTCTGTTTGCCGAAAACATTGATGAAAGCAGACAAACGCTGAACAAGGTTGTTGTTAAAGAAGCGACTACGCTGTCCATAGGCAGAACAAATGATAATAATTTGTGCTATGAAAACAAATTTGTTTCGGGCAAACATGCCAAGCTTTCTTATGACGGAAACTCTTGGTCAATTTCTGATTTGGAAAGCACCAACGGCACTTATGTTAACGGGTATCGGGTAACTTCCGGTGTATTAAATTCCGGAGATTTCATTTATATAATGGGATTAAAGATTATCGTCGGTAATAGCTTTCTTGCTATAAACAATCCGGATAATCTTTTACATATTACATCAAACAGTCTGAAATCATACAAACCGCAGCTTGCAGTGGAGAGAAAGGATGAACCGGATATCCCGGAAAAAACATTCTTTTTCCGCTCTCCGAGATTCCACCGTGAAATTGAGCATGCGGAGATAAGAATTGACCCGCCACCGCAGCTTCAAAAGCAAGATACTGTCCCTTTGGCACTTATGCTTGGCCCCTCCATAACTATGGGTATGACTTCTATCAGCACAGGACTTCTAACGCTGAACAATGTTATTTCAAATGGTGGAGAAATAACACAGGCTTTACCGACATTGCTTATGTCGGTCAGCATGTTGTTGGGAACGGTGTTGTGGCCTGTATTGACAAAAAAATATGAAAAAAAGCAGAGACTCATAAACGACAAGAAAAGACAAGATAAATACCTCGCATATCTTGATGGCATTCGTGATGAAATTAAAAGAAAGTGCAAAGAACAAAGCGAAATTCTAAGTGAAAATCTTGTTTCTCCGGAAGCTTGCGCGGATAGAATTGCAGAACAAAAGCAGAATCTGTGGGAACGAGTTCCCGGGCAGGATGATTTTTTAAGGTTGCGGCTTGGTCTTGGCAATTTGCCGCTTGATGCAGATGTCAAGTACCCGGAGAAGAAATTTACAATGGACGATGACAACCTTCAGGATGCCATGCTGTCTCTCGGCTCTGAACCGAAGCAACTAATCGGTGTTCCGATTAGCGTATCGCTTGTAGAAAATACAACTGTCGGTGTTTGCGGTGAGTATATCGCATCGACTAATATGATGAAATCTCTGATTCTACAGATGATCGCACTCCACAGCTATGATGAGTTGAAGTTAATGCTTATAACTGATGAATCAGAAAGAGATGAATGGAACTTCATCAGACCTATTCCGCATTTTTGGAATGACGATAAAACTACACGATTCTTTGCTTCTAATGCTGATGAGATCAAAGAATTATCGGCTTATATGGAGAAAAACATCGTAAGCCGTACCGATGCGGCCAATCAGGATTATTCGGATTTTTCTCCATACTATGTAATTATATCGACAAGCAAAAAGCTTACCGAAAATTGCGAAGCGCTCGGACAGCTTCTAAAATTCAAGAATAATCGCGGATTCAGTATCCTGTTTTCAGGGAAAGACCTTCAAGACCTTCCTAAAGAAACAAAGCTTGTTGTTGCAGTTGACGGAGACAATTCCAAGGTGTTTACCCGCGATGATACCAGTGGTAAATCCGTTTCGTTTAAGGCCGATGTAATTAACACAGCTGCCATTGAAAACCTTGCTCAAGACATCGCCAACATTGAGCTGGATCTCGGAAACAAGCATTTTGCCCTTCCGTCTATGATTACATTTCTTGAGATGTTCAATGTCGGCAAGATTGAGCATTTGAACTCTTTGACGCGTTGGAAAGAAAACAATCCGACGATTTCTCTGCAAACACCGATAGGTGTCGATTCATATGGCGGTTTGTTCAATCTTGACCTTCACGAAAAGTTCCACGGACCTCACGGATTAGTTGCAGGTATGACCGGTTCGGGTAAATCGGAATTTATTATTACATACATTCTTTCGCTTGCGGTAAACTACCACCCCGATGAAGTTGCGTTCATTCTTATTGACTATAAAGGTGGCGGACTGACCGGCGCTTTTGAGGATGATGAAAGAGGAATTAAGCTTCCGCATCTTGCAGGAACAATAACCAACCTGGACGGGGCTGCCGTGAAACGCTCCCTTATTTCAATACAAAGTGAACTTCGCCGCCGACAGGCAATATTTAATGAAGCGCGCAAAATTTCAAATGAAGGCACAATGGATATTTATAAATATCAGCAGTTGTACCGAGATAAAATTGTATC
>CAKSKO010000123.1 GCA_934465125.1 uncultured Eubacteriales bacterium | reverse complement strand
AGAAAGCTCTGTACGAGAAGTTTTACATTGTGCATCGATTCGAATCTGCTCTTCTTGTGCGTGAGCAAGATCTCCCCTGCTGCCTAAGAGCAGCGATTCCGTGCGCGCGACTTCTTGTTCTGATTCATGATAAGCAATACGTGCCCGGTGGGCCTCTTGTTTGAGAGTGTCAGCTTGTTTTTTTAATTTCTCAATTTCTGTCGTTCGGTTCAGAAGTCCGGCATTTTTAGCAAGAGATCCTCCGGTTAATGATCCGCCGGAGTTGACGACTTGTCCATCTAATGTCACAATTCGGAATCGATAATGAAATCTTTTTCCGATTGTTACGGCATTGTCAAGATGATCAACAATTACTATTTTTCCAAGCAAAGAGTGAAGAATTCCTTTATATTGCGATTGGGTACTGCAAAGTCTACTGGCCAGTCCAACAAAACCAGGACAGCAATATAATTCTTCGTCAATTACCTCTTTTCCACGTATAGTAGACAAAGGAAGAAATGTCGCTCTTCCGGAATCGCGTTGTTTTAATAAAGCAATTGCACGTTTTGCATCATGATCAGAGTCTACTACAATATGCTGCATAGAGGCTCCAAGAGCCGTTTCAATTGCAGTTGTATACTCTGAAGGGACTTTGATCAATCTGGAAACAGGTCCGTGAATTCCAGATAAAACACCACGCTTTGCTTCCTTCATAACAACTTTAACGCTTTGGACGAATCCCTCCAGATTTCGTTCTAATTCTTCTAATAGCCGAATTCTACGTATTTTTTCCTCTGCGTCAAGCGATAGTTGGTCAGCTTGTTTTTTTAACTGATCTGATTTTTGTTTTTTTGTCTGCAGCTTTAATTCATAGCCCTTTACAGTGTTTGATAGATCATAAACTCTGCATTCAGCATCTTGATTCATTTCCAAATAGTCAGATAGCGTTTGTTCTAGATCCTGTATTTGTTTTGAGTAGGAAGAAATATCATCTGCGACGGCAGACATTCTTGTTTCGATCTCTTTGAGTGAAGATTCTGCTGTAAGGCTATTTAACTTTACATCAGACGCTTTGATGCTCAGAGAAGATAATTCTTGGGAGAGGGTGTGAATCTGTCCAGAGAACTGATCCAAGTGTTCTCGTAAATGAGTTAGGTTTTCTGCAGAACGATCTGCTTCCGTCTGCTTTTTTGTCAATTCTGATAAAATCTTTTCTATCTCTTCTTTTTTGCTTTGAATCTGGCTGTTTATGTTGCTGGAGGAGGCGTTTGATTCTTTTATTTCATTGCGTATTCGCGCAATATTTTCATTGTTATGTAACATATCATTCTCTAAAACAGATGCCTGACCTAATTTTTGAGTTGCTGTTTCTTCAAATGCAGAGATTTTTCTGCGAACTTCGTCAATGGACGCAGTATAGGAATTTAATTTTCTAAAAACGTCTTCGATTTCTTTTTTTATACCATCCAACGCTTTTTCAGTTTCCAAATGCTGATTTTTTGAAATTGAAATTTTGTGATCCTGTTCTCTTAAAATTTGGCTCGATTGGTCGAGTGTGTTCAACCATAATCCAATTTCTAAAGTGCGCCTTTTCTCCATAAAGAAAAGATAATCTCTTGCTTTTTTCGCCTGTTCTTCCAAAGGTCCAACACGATCTTCAAGCTCAACCAGAATGTCACGTAAACGTAAGAGATTCTCTTGTGCTTGCTTCAATTTTCGTTCTGCTTCCAATTTACGGTAACGATAACGGGATATCCCGGCAGCTTCTTCAAATATTTCTCGCCGGTCTTCAGATTTGGATGCAACAATACTGTCGATTTTCCCTTGACTAATCATAGAATATCCGTCTCTTCCCAAACCAGTATCCATAAATAGTTCGTGGATGTCGCGCAGTCTGACAGATGCTTTATTAATTAGATATTCACTTTCCCCCGAACGGTAATATCTTCTTGTAATTGAGACCTCATCTCCATCAAAAGGCAATCGACGGTCTTGGTTTCCGATCGTGAGAGTTACTTCAGCAAACCCCTGCGCTTTCCGTGTTGGAGTTCCTCCAAATACGACATCTTCCATCTTAGAACAACGGAGTGTTTTTGTCGATTGTTCGCCGAGTACCCATCTAATTGCATCACTAATATTGCTTTTTCCGCTGCCGTTTGGTCCAACAACAGCCGTAATCCCACTTCCGAAAGAGAGAACCGTTTTATCCGGAAATGTTTTAAAACCATGAAGTTCAAGAGCTTTTAATAACACAATTTCACCTGCAATTTTCAATTCTAAGATCGTTTGTTTTTATGAATTCATCTTCTTTAATCGAAATTTGGTATCCTAAATCATTTAACTGTTTAATGTTTGATTTCTTATATCCTACCATTTGAGAAAACGATTTCGGATGAATATAAATCGTAATTTGTTTTGATAAATCGGTTTGCTTTTTTAGTTGTAACAAAGCTTTTTCTAAAAAAATACGGCTTTGACATAGTTCCCGCAGTGCGGGATGCCACGGCCCTGCTACCATATGATTGCGTAAAGAGGAGCTATCCTGAAGTCCTAGCCTAATTACAGGGATAGAAAAGTGGTCAAATAACGTTAAAAGACGAGAGCACAACACGATGGTTTCTTCCAATGAAGAAGGTGTATATTTCTTTGAATAATACAACTGCTCCAGCAAGGTGTGTTCCATTACAATTGTTGGATACACTCGAACGGTATCAGGAGAAAGCTGTATCAATTCTTCAGCAGTGTGATAATCTTTGCTTTCATCGCTACCATATAGTCCTGTCATCATTTGTAATCCTAGAGAAAATCCAAATGATTTAATTAGGTTAGAAGCTTTTATTACGTCAGATTTTGTATGGCCACGATGATTTTTTTGTAATACTTCGTCATCCATACTTTGAGCGCCCAGCTCAATAAAGCTGACTCCGTATTCCTTTAACAAAAGCAAAATTTCTTTTGTGATAGCATCGGGTCTTGTTGAAATCCGAATTCCTGAAAAAGTATGATTTTTGATATAAGGGGAAGCGGTAGCGAGAAGCTTTAACATATACGATCGATCAATGGCAGTAAAACTGCCGCCGAAAAATGCAATCTCAGAGTTCTGCGTTCTTTTCCCGAGTTGTAATATCGCTGTCTGAATTATTGTTTCTACTTCTTCACTAGATGGAGCAGAACCGGATCCGGTAATCGCTTTTTGATCACAAAAGCTGCATTGGTGACGACATCCTTTATGCGGCACGAAAATTGCTACATTTGCGTGTTTCAATATCCCATCAGCTCCAACGCTTCGCGTGCTGCTTGCTGTTCTGCTTCTTTTTTGCTCCGACCTCCACCTTTACCAATCACATTATGGTTTAGATGCACTTCCACTACAAAATGCTTGTGATGATCTGGACCGCTTTCTCCAACCAATACATATTCCAAAGATTCCTCTGGATTTTGCTGAATAATTTCCTGTAAATCAGTTTTATAGTCCTTGAATGCTTTTGGCCTTGGATTTTCAATATCAGGCAAAATAAATTTTAAAACAAATTTTCTTGCTTCTTTGATTCCGCCGTCTAAATAAATCGCAGCGAGAATTGCTTCAAATGCATCGGCTAAAATGGAAGGACGTTCTTGTCCGCCGGAATGGATTTCTCCACGGCTTAATAGTAGGTGTTTTCCGACGTCTAATAATTTTGAAAATCTACAGAGAGATTTTTCACAAACCAAAGACGCTCGGAGTTTTGTAAGATCTCCTTCCGGAAGATTAGGACAATGGGAAAAAATATAATCTGAAACAACAATACTTAAAACCGCATCTCCGAGAAATTCAAGCCGTTCGTTACTTTTGATTCCTCCTTTTTTCTCATTCGCATAAGAAGAATGAGTCAAAGCTGTTTTTAAGTAGTTTATGTTCTTAAATTGATAGTTTAGCTTTTGTTCTAACTCATGCATAGCTTTGCTCCTCTATTTGCTTTTCGTTTGCGTTTAAATCAGCAAGTGACTTTGTGATTTCATCTACTACATGTCCTTCCACGTATGCAGCAGTCAGGCGAAGGGCATTTTTAAATGTTTTTGCTTTAGAGCTTCCGTGTGCTTTGAAAACAGGTTTTGAAATACCAATAATTGGAGCTCCGCCGAATTCATTGTAGTCAATTTGACTCTTTAATTCTTTCATGTCTGATAGAACCATAGACGCGGCTAATTTTGTTTTTAAATTTTTCTTGAAAAGAGTTTTGATTTTGCCCATAAGCGTCATCGCGACGCCTTCGTATAACTTTAGAATGATATTGCCGGTAAATCCATCAGAGATTACAACATCCGCCGCATCAACAGGGATATCCCTTGCTTCGATGTTGCCGATGAAATGCAGTGGGCTATCTTGTAGAAGCTTAAATGTTTCATGCTGCAACTC
>CAKSKO010000122.1 GCA_934465125.1 uncultured Eubacteriales bacterium | reverse complement strand
ATCTAACATCTTAGCAAGATTAAAGGAGCTTACTTCTTTCTTGCTGAATTGTTCTCCTGTACTTTGCTGTTTTGCTTGATAACCCTTCATAAATATTCTCTCCCTCCACTATATATTTTGATACGCTAGACAGTCAGATCGATATAAGAAACACGTTCTGAAAGTGTAGTTGCAATAGGAATGTTCTTTTTCTCAATAGATACTGTAAAGTCCACCTGCTCTTTCTGGATAAACAACGGGTTAACCGGTATCATAAATGAACCGTGTTCATCGGTTGTATAGTTCCAAACAGGATTGAGAAGCCCCCCCTCAACTGTTCTTGTTTTAAACGGATCCCTTGTCCTAAACGCTTGCTTTTGATGATCATATCCTACAAAAAAGATATTCACATTCGGTTTCTTATCATAGCTGTACTGCTGAAATAGCAGCCGCTTGTTGTAATCAGAATTCATCATGACTAGATTTGATCCCTTGGAGATCGGCTCAATGACACGAAGAAACGGAACTTTTGTATCCAAACGGACCTTAACTGCTTTGTTCTTCACCGGTTTCCCTTTGGTCTTCGCTGTAAAAATCAGTCTTTTATATCCGAGTGCTTTGATGTTATCCTGCGTATACTGCATTGTCGCAACAATCTGCATCGGCTGGATGTCGGTTAACTCTACTTCATAGGAAACAGGTAAAAATCCTTTCAGAGAAACTTCAAACTGATAGTTTCCCGGATCCATGTTCAAGAAGACATAATATCCGTCTGTTTTTTTCGCATAGGGAATATGTACTCCATTACAGGTAATTTCCGCATCGGAAAGGGGATCCTTCGTATAATCATCTAAAACTAAAAATACAACAGATGCTTTATTAATTATTTTCATAGCATTCTCCTTATGTATTTACCTTTTTTGTCTGCGGTCAAGTCCAACAGTTGTAACCCTCTTCGCTGGTACTCTGATGATTGTGGAATCAACCAAAAGCGGGCCAACAGAATAAAACACCGACAACTTATATGGTTCGCTGTACATCGTCCAAATTTTAACCTTTTCCTCTAGTTCCATCGGTATCATCTGAATCGTAATCTCTTCATTCGCCATGCGAAGCGAATCAGGCATGTATTTTTGAGGAAGCCTTACATTGTCACCAAGCGCCTGCACAATTCTCCCTAAAATGCGCTGCTCGTCCGATGCCCGGTTTAATACCTCCGCCTTGCTGGCAACAGATATCATATAAGAAATCTGGTACGAAGTCGGTGGATTTTGTAGGTTTCCATCCGGTAGAACAATCGGATCTATTTGCCGAATTTCGTTATTGATCTGAAAATCATAGGGATGAATTCCAACAACAAAAGAACCTCTCTCTTTCGGTTCACAAACACCGATGTTTTCTGGTTTTGCGACTGGTTCAGGTACTAACTGATCTTTTAACAACTCAACAAGCGTTTTACTGACGTCTGCAAGTACCGTATATTTTGCCATGCTATCATCCAACCTTTCTTCTTGTATTATATTATTAAAATTCTACTCTTGTGAATTTCTACTCCGCTGTTTGATTTAAATTTGCATACATAACAAGCACTCCCTGATCACTCAGGTTTATATAGGAAATATCGTAAGCTTGTGCAAAAAATTCTACTGATAAATAGGTAATTCCGTTTACCGTTAATACAGGAGACGGTATGCTAAGCGGTTTATCGTTGACATACCCTACATTTTTACCGCTTGTAATCTCAACTATCTTATCCTTTGACTGAATTGCCATAGTCCCATTGTTTTCTGTATACTGCACTTTTGCGTTGATAAACTGCAAAACATCATTTAAAGAAATCAAAAGCTGTTCGTCGTACATAATTGCAGCATTCTTTAACTTAAAGGAAGTATTCGCCATAACTACCTGTTCTGGCAGCGCAGATTTCGACTTATTGCCTGTTTTCGCGAATTCTTCTGACGTTGCTTTGAGTGCATTATGTTCTGCAGAAGTATACTTCCCTCTCTCTGCCGAACTTAAGCTGGCAGCAGCTGAACTAATTGCATCATTTGCCGCTGTTACTTGATCGTCTTTTAGTAGCCCTTGATCGATCGCTTCCTGCAGTAAAACAATTGCCATAATATTTTGGTCAACAGAAGATGCAGAAGAAGGATCCGCAGCAATACTTTCCATATTGGGAATCCCTGCAAGTGCCGGCGCTAAAGAAGCCATATCCTTTTCACTCAAATTCGATAAAACCGATGCCGCTCCCGACGGTAGGGTATCCTTAACCTCAGAAACAGAAACATCTGCTTTTGTGCTTTCCTTAACTTGGTCATTGAGCTGTTTAATTTGCGGGCTTTTCGCACAAAGCGCTTCAATAGAAGCATTTACAGTATCAAGCTGAGACTGCAGCTGATATGCTTGTTTCGTATACTCAGCGTATTCTTTCAGCGTTATATTCCCTGTTAAAAGTGCCCGTTGAATTAATTCATCCATCTGCGCTTCAATATTTCCGTCGTTTCCTGACACTTTAATATCAGCAAGGATCTTATTCACTTCTTCCGGTGTCAGTTCCGATGACGTAGACTGCGAAGAACTCGTTGTTTCTATTTGTCCTGGATCTGTCTGCGCTCTAACTACTGCAAAAACTGTTGCTCCCAAAAACACGCCAACCAATGTAATTAAAAAAATCTTCTTTTTTATATTCACCGATCTTGCCATAGAATCCTCCAACTTTTAAACTCTGCCACTATAAGGTGACTTACCTAAAATTCTTTCATTTATTATACCTCTTTTCGTATATAAAAGCAAAGATTTTTTATGCTTTTTTTAAATATTACACTTTGTTTACAAACTATTCTTGTCCTACATGCTGCCGACTTCAATACTCTGAATCTCGGTTCTGTTAGCATTGTAATAAAATCGAATAAAATAGTTATCCAAGACAAATTTGTCGCTAGGCGCCCCTTTTTTGCTGCTTAAATTAATCGATAGTTGAGAAAATATCGTATCATAATAGGAAGAAAAATTAAAATTAACAGAAGAAAATGGTTGTCCCATTACTTGTTCAATCTCATCTTTGCTACTATTGGATTTTAATCCCATAAAAGTATCTCTTGTTCCCATAATAATTTTTTCACAAAGATATGTATCTTTTTCTGCATCTGGGATAAACACAATCGAAGTATCTAAACTGAGATACGTTAAGATTAATCGATCCGATACAGTCGTGCGATAACTCTCCTTTCCAAACTGAGCCGTTACATCATCAAGCGGCGCTCCAAGATAATTTAAATAGTTGATATTATCATCTTTAAACTCTCCATTAAAGGAAACTGATCCCAATCGGTCATAGGAGGAACCTGTTCCCTGACGCTGCCCTGCCGTGAACTGACCGCTATAAATCACTTTTGATGTGTTCGGATCATACAAAGTCCCCTCACCTTCATAAAGGCCTTTTACAAACGCTCCCTGGTACAATATCTTTTTCGTCGCAGTATCGTACAATGTTCCATTACCTTCAAAAAGGCCTTCAGCAAACTCTCCTTGATATTTCAGCACACCTTTTTCATATAGGCGTCCTGTTCCGCTATATTGTCCTGCAATAAAATCACCATCATAAAGGATACTGCTCCCATCTTCCTCATAAAGGACCCCTCTTCCCTCCGGCAGATCGTTTGCAAAATCTCCGTAGTATTTTCGAAGCCCTGTTTTTGGATTGTAAGAAACTCCTTTTCCTGATCGCTGTCCTAATGCAAAATTCCCACTATAAATTAGTTTTCCCGTCTCATCAAAAAGCTCTCCTTGTCCTTCATACAAATTCTTTGCAAATGTTCCACTATAGATCATAACAGAATTGCTATATAGTTCGCCTTTGCCTGAATATTGCGATTTTTCAAATGATCCCACATAGACAAGCTCACCTTTTGAGTCATATTGTTTTCCTTCCCCCTCTATCTGGCCATCCTTCATCTGTCCTTCATAAATCATAACTCCCATATCATCCTTTACTCTTACTTTTCCTGTAAAGGTATGATACTTCTGACTGTTTAATTTAATATTTGCCGTCCATAATCTTCCATCTGCCCAAGGGAAAAAGAATTGCACAAAAATAAATATTACAACTATAATCCCCAGACAAATTATCGTCAAAAGTCTTTTTGATAAATAAAATTTTCCGATCCGAACATAGTCTGATTTGTCCGAAGGCTTACGCATAAGCAAGTCAAAGGTTTTTTTTACAAATTTGTTGACAACCTGAACTACCTTTGCAAACACTTGCTTTACCTTCGCAAACTGCTGCTTGATTCCGTTAAGCTGTGTGGAAATTATACCGACCAGCTTGGCTCCTAGGTTTCCCGCCATAGATCTACACCACTTCCATTACTTATCTTATCTTTTCTACTTAAACATATATCCCTTCCAAAGGCCGTTATGTTTATC
>CAKSKO010000121.1 GCA_934465125.1 uncultured Eubacteriales bacterium | reverse complement strand
TATGATTTTATTTTAACCTGATAGTTATTTCGTGCCAAAAATGCGATCGCCTGCATCTCCTAAACCAGGCACGATAGAACCGTGCTCATTCAACTTCTCATCAAGCGCCGCACAATAAATTTGGACATCTGGATGCGCTTCCGTAAGCGCCCTCATCCCTTCGGGAGCTGCTATGATGCACATAAATTTTATGCTCTTGGGGTTGCTTCGTTTAATGATTGTAATCGCATCAATCGCTGATCCACCTGTTGCCAGCATCGGATCCAGAACAATTACTTCTCTTTCTTTAATATCAGTTGGAAGCTTGCTATAGTATTCAACAGGCTCCAACGTCTCAGGATTACGATAAAGTCCAATATGTCCTACTCTGGCCGCAGGAACTAATTTCATGACTCCATCTACCATGCCGATGCCGGCGCGCAGAATTGGAACGAACGCGAGTTTCCTTCCAGAAATCACATTTGCCTTCGCAACTGCAACTGGAGTCTCAACCTCTACCTCTTTGAGCGGCAAATCGCGGGTTGCTTCATAACACATCAGCATCGCAATCTCACTGACAACCTCCCTGAATTCTTTAGACCCCGTATTCTTATCCCTAAGCAATGTCAGCTTATGCTGAATCAGTGGATGATCCATAATAAAAACTTTTTCTTCCATCCCTATCATTTCCTCCCTAATTTCCCTATTTTAATTCTTCATGTTCGATTTGAGTAATCTGCGCAATTCTCTCCGCGTGCCTTCCACCTTCAAACGGAGTATTTAAAAAGACTTCAGTTAATTTAACAGCTTCTTTTTCATCATTTACTCTTCCACCCATGCAAAGAATATTGGCATCGTTATGACGTCTTGTCATCTCCGCACAAAATTCGTTTGTACAAAGAGCCGCGCGTATTCCCTTTACTTTATTCGCTGCAATTGAAATTCCAATCCCTGTTCCGCAGCATAAAATCCCCTTGTCGCATTCTCCGTTTATAACAGCTTTCGCAACCTTCAGCGCAAAAGGTGGATAATCAACAGAATCTTCGTTACACGTTCCAAAATCATGATATTCAATTTCTTGCTCGTCTAAATATTTTTTAACAGCTTCTTTTAACACATAGCCACCATGGTCTGCTCCCAACGCAATCATTTATTTCACTCCTTTTAAACTAAGCCGTTTTTTTAATTCTCTTTCCGCCTGCGGCAAACGGAGATAGCTAGGCAGCAGCTCCTCAGCAGAAACTATTTCTCCCAACCGATACTTCTCCAAACCTACCATACCAACACCGAAAGCTTTCTGATAGCGGGATTGTTCCGCTGAAAGTCTTACATTTTCTAAAAGCGAACCAAAGTTATTATAACACAAAATCGAACCGTCACCAACTAAATTTATAATTTCTTCATAATTTGTTAGTTCATTTTTTAGATCATCAATCAAAATAGCGCGATCTTCAGTCATGCGTTCTATTTTTCCCTTAGAAATACGAAATAATGCATTATATACTTGATTGCATCTGGCGTCCATCACAGCACAAATCATTCCATCTTTGTCGATGTGCATCGCAGCCATTGCCCAAAGTGTCGAAACTGCAACACAGGGCTTCTTAAGAGCCATTGCCATTCCCTTGATCGCCGCAACTCCAATTCGAATTCCTGTAAACGATCCTGGACCGTTCGATACAGCAAACAAATCAATCTCATTGATTGATACCGACGTATTCGTTAGCAAAGCATCTATCATTGGCAGCAGTGTTTGACTATGTGTGCGTTTTGTATGAATATAAAACTCTCCTATGATAAATTCATCCTCCAGTAAAGCGACAGACGCAGCGGTTGCTGAAGAATCAAGAGCTAGTATTTTCATAAAGCATTTATCCCTTCAATTATGATTATCCTCTCATTTTCGGTTTCGCCCAAACGAAACCGAATTCGGATCGTTTGATCCTCCAGAGCTGCCTCAATATTTTCGCTCCATTCGATGACTAAAATTCCCTGCTCTAAATCATCAAAAAATCCGGTTGAATATAAATCTTCCCAACTTGCCACCCGGTACATATCAAAATGATAAAGAGGAAACTTTCCCCTATATTCATGAACAAGCGCAAAAGTTGGACTCGACACTTCTTCTGTTATTGCAAGTCCCCTTGCAAGCCCCCTTACAAAAGCTGTTTTTCCCATCCCCATACTTCCATAAAGAGCCAACACTTCCGTTCCTGTTAGTCTCTTGGCAATTGTTTCTCCGATTTTTTCCGTATCTTTCACTGAAACGCTTTTGATCTCAATCATAAGCTACCTCTTTTAAAATAATCCTTGAATCTTTCCGTTACCATCCACTGTGATCGTTTCCGCCGCTGGATTTTTAGGAAGTCCTGGCATTGTCATAATATTTCCTGCCAGAACAACAATAAATCCTGCGCCATTTGATAAAAATGCATCCTTTACAGTAATTGTAAAACCGTCCGGCCTCCCTAGTAAAGAGGGATTATCAGACAAAGAATATTGTGTCTTAGCAATACAAATTGGAAGATCTTTTTTTGTTACTCTCTTTATCTCTGCAATTGCTTTCTGTGCTTTTGTTTCATACAAAACATCGCTTGCTCCATAAATCTTTTTGGCGATTGTTTCTATCTTTTGTTCAATCGACAAAGAGTTATCGTATAGCGTTGTAAAGTTCGATGGCTTTTGACAAGCATTACACACCTTTTCTGCTAACTGAACTCCTCCCAGTCCGCCTTTTGCAAAGACTTCAGTTAGCGCAAACTCCACCCCGTTCCGTTTACAGTAATCTTCAATATAGCGAAGTTCTTCTTTGCTGTCGGATGCAAAACGGTTGATTGCAACAATTACCGGTATCTGGAACTTTCTCATATTTTCGATATGTGCTCCTAAGTTGACGATACCTCTTCTTAACGCCTCTATATTTTCGTTTGCTGTCTCTTCCTTTAAAACGCCCCCGTTGTACTTTAGTGCACGTGCTGTTGCAACTAATACAACAGCCGAAGGAGCCAGACCCGATAACCGGCATTTGATATCAAAAAACTTCTCCGCCCCTAGATCCGACCCAAACCCTGCTTCTGTAATACAATAGTCTCCTAATTTAAGAGCCAGTTTCGTCGCCCGGAGAGAATTGCAGCCGTGTGCAATATTTGCAAACGGGCCACCATGCATAATGGCGGGTGTTCCTTCGAGTGTTTGCACAAGATTCGGTTTAATTGCGTCTTTCAGCAGCGCAGCCATTGCTCCTTCTGCTTTCAAATCTTTCGCATATACAGGAGTACCGTCGAATCGATAAGCCACTAAAATTTCTCCTAACCGGCGTTTTAAATCAGCAAGATCACTTGATAAACATAAAATCGCCATCACTTCACTGGCAACTGTAATCATAAAATGATCTTCTCTCGGTATCCCGTTGATCTTACCTCCAAGGCCTACAACAATATTTCTAAGCGCCCGGTCATTCATATCTATGCAGCGTTTGATTAAAATCCTCCTCTGATCGATGCAAAGGCTGTTTGACTGCTGAATATGATTGTCAAGCATTGCTACCAATAAATTATTCGCAGAAGTAATCGCATGCATATCGCCAGTAAAGTGCAGATTAATATCCTCCATCGGCAAAATCTGTGAATATCCCCCTCCTGCGGCTCCTCCTTTGATTCCAAAAACAGGACCCAAAGACGGTTCCCTAAGCGCAATTACTGCTTTTTTCCCAATTTTTTTCATCGCTTGCCCAAGACCTGCTGTAACGGTTGTTTTTCCTTCTCCCGCAGGAGTAGGATTAATTGCCGTCACCAAAATCAATTTTCCATCTTCCCTCGTCTGCAGTCGTTTATAAAGATTCTCGTTAATCTTCGCTTTATATTTTCCATATAAATCTAGTTCTTCTTCTAAAATCCCCAATTCATCTGCAATCTTCGTAATCGGTTTAAGCTCTGCCTGCTGTGCAATCTCAATATCTGTTTGCATCCTTAAAGCTCCCCTTAAAAAAATTCTTTAGGGAATTATATCACACTTTTGAAAATATTAACAGTATTTCACTTGAACTTTGGATATTTTAATAATATAATAAAGAAATCTACAACACAAAAATGAAAATGATCATCCTACTTTAGAAAGGGCGCTGATAGATTGTCAAACTTTTTTAAATCGATTGGACAATATTTTTCCCGTACAGATAACATACTTTGGCTGATTATCGTATCGATCTCTATTTCTAGTCTTGTGCTTTTAAGTAGTGTATCAAGATCGGGAAATGACTTTTTTACCATCCAGCTTATCGCGATTGTTTTGGGACTCACCGGCGCCGTTTTTTTAACGCTGATTGATTATCGCGTTATCGCAAAAGCTTGGAAATGGATTGCCGCTCTTTGCGTCTTACTTTTGAACTATACGCTCATCTTTGGAATCACTCACGAGGGCGCCGCTGGGGTGAGTGCAAAAG
>CAKSKO010000120.1 GCA_934465125.1 uncultured Eubacteriales bacterium | reverse complement strand
GTGTATACCCCTTCAACATCTGTATAAATCTGGCATAAATCCGCATGCAGGATTGCAGCCAACGCAACTGCGCTCGTATCGGATCCACCGCGCCCCAGCGTTGTGATATCGTCATAACGATTAATCCCCTGGAATCCCGCGACAATTACAATATTCTTCTTGTCAATTTCTTTTTTGACCCGATCCATCTCAATCCGCTTGATCCGTGCGCTGCTATACGCAGAGTTCGTGACAAATCCCGCTTGCCATCCCAACAAAGATACTACAGGGTAACCAAGCTTTTCAATCGCCATCGCTAGTAACGAAATAGAAATCTGCTCTCCCGCCGAAAGCAGCATATCCATCTCTCTTTTCGATGCATTTTCGTTGATTTCTTTCGCTTTTGCAATCAAATCATCTGTCGTATCCCCCTGCGCGGAAACTACAACAACGACGTCATTTCCTTCTTGATACGCCTTTGTAATAATTTTTGCAACATTAAATACTCTTTCTGCGTTCGCAACAGAGCTTCCACCAAATTTTTGAACAATAAGACTCATAAAGTAGTATCCTCCCGTAATTTCTTTTCATTTTATCTAGCGCTGACAATTCCGATTATCGCTTTTCAGCATCACGAATCGATGTGTACTGTCGCACCGCAAGAATCTGTTCTTAGGATTTGTAATTTCCACCCTAAAATTCCATTTTCTTCTAATTTGTTTTCAGCATACTGCTCAAAAACACGCGCGGTCTTTTCGTCTACAATCGATATTAGCGAAGGCCCTGCGCCACTGATATAAGTACCATAAGACCCCAATTCATAGCTCAAGCGAAATACTGTATCGATCCCCTCGATAAACTGCGATCGGTATGGCTGATGGATTTTATCTTGTACTCCAACTCTCAGATTTTCCAAACTTCCTGAAAAAAGCGCCGCTGTAATCAGCGCAGAACGCGATAAATTATATACCACGTCTTCTCTTGAATAAACTTCTTTCAAAGCACTCCTGGAAAGCGAAGTTTTAAGCTCAAACGGAGGAATAAATACAGCAAATCCGATCTGCGGCGCCACCGGAACGCTAACACTATAAACACGGTCAGCTTCAATCGCCGAAGCGACCAAACCTCCTAAAAAAGCCGGAGCAATATTATCAGGATGACCTTCTATTTTCGATGCAAGATTTATCAAATCCTGTTTTGAAAGAGGCGTTCCCAACAAACGATTGGCCCCCAACAGCCCCGCTACAATGCAAGCAGAACTGCTTCCAAGCCCCCTTGCCATCGGAATCGGACTTTCCTGTTCTATTTTTAGCCCCGGTAACGTCTTACCACACAGCTCATAAAGATATCTTGCCGACCAATAGATTAAGTTATGTTCATCCGTTGGCACATTTAATCCGTCGCGCGATACAATCGAAACCTCGTCTGCCTCTTCCATAAAGACATTGTTGTACATCGTCATCGCTACCCCTAAGGCGTCAAACCCTGATCCCAGATTCGCGCTGGTTGCAGGAACTTGTATGCGTATCATAACTATTACCCCTGTTCCTTTTGTCTTGAATCTCTTTCTGTTAGAAACGGTAGCCAATACTCTATTTCTGCTTTTTATAGATCTCCTATCCTGATTTTAGAAATCACATGAATTCCTTCTTCTCCAAACTCTAAAATTTTCTGATCGATCTGCCTTATTTTCATCACCGGCGTTAGGAATGCAAACTCATTTTTGGGAGCTCCTGCGCGGTAAATCCGCTCTACTTCACCGAACTTTTCTTTCGCACTCTCAATCGCTGCGAATACATCTTGAGCAGTTGCTCGGATATAAACTGCCATATCTGTTTCATAATAATCAGACACATACCCTTGCTCTGCATCTGCCCAGTAAAGATATTTCCTCGCTTTAAAATGTTTGACGCAATCAATTACATCCGCAACAACAGCACTGGCTGTCGGAAGCTTTCCTGCTCCCTTTCCGTAAAATACAACATCGCCTGTTGCATCGCCGCGCACCATTATCCCGTTAAAAACATCATCTACACTAGACAGTTGGCTCTCGCTGCTTACAAACATCGGTTCCACTGAAACTTCGATTTTTTTATTCTCAAGGATTTTAACCTGACCGATCAACTTGATCACGCCGCCCCAGGCTTCTGCATATTCCACATCCTCAAGCGTAATAGCAGTGATTCCTTGCGTATGCACTTCTTCTGGATAGACATGTTTTCCATATGTAAGCGACGCTAAAATACAAATTTTTCGGCAAGCATCGTCCCCTTCAATATCTGCTGACGGGTTGCGTTCTGCATATCCTAATTTTTGAGCCAGCGTCAGCGCGTCAGAAAAGGTCATCTGTTCACGAATCATTTTCGTGAGGATAAAATTAGTCGTCCCATTTAAAATGCCTGCAATCTCTACTACATCATTCGCGGCTAAGCATTGACTAATCGGACGGATAATCGGAATTCCTCCTCCAACGCTCGCTTCAAACAGGAAATTTACGTTGCGGTCCATTGCAATTTGAAGAAGCTCTGCCCCTTTAGCCGCTACCAATTCTTTGTTGGAGGTTACAACACTTTTTCCACTTAAAAGCAGTCGTTTGACATATTCATAAGCAGGAGTTAGTCCACCCATTACCTCTACTACTATCTTTACTTCGTCATCATTGATAATATCTTCAAAATTCTTCGTAAATTTATCTGCCAGCGGATTGTTTTCAAAATCGCGGATATCTAAAATATATTTGATTGAAATCTCCTCTTTAGCCCGTCTTGCAATACTTTGACTATGGGTTGTCAATACTTCAACTACCCCGGAACCTACCACACCATATCCCATGATTGCTATTTGTGTCATACTCTCACTCCTCATTGCCGGAAGTGTACATTTGCACTTTCCAAACGGCATTTTTCAATCTCTATGAAAAGTATATTGCTTTTATCCTGCAATATATCTTTTAAAATTTCTTGCTTCTATTGTTTTTAAAACAAAATGATCCTTATTAAGCTTTTTCATCTAACAAAACTTAAGTTATTGCGGAACCGTTTCCTCCAGATCACTGGATACCGGCAACATTGAACTGCTGGAACTTGAAGCCGGTTCAGATGATGCTATAGAAGACCCCGAATTTACAGCAGAGCTGCTCGAGATACTCTCCGAAGCCGGACTCGTAGAAACACTACTCAGACCCGATGGATTCTGAGAAACAATCGTGCTCTGATGATTCCCGTCACATTCCTGCGGAACGTTTTCTGATGCGTAATAACCTGTTGCAGTCGTTCCACAATAGGAAGAATTCGCTAATTTTCCGGTTTCTTTACAATACGTCCTTGCAATCACGCTCGAATCATAATGATAATCCTTAACTTCCTTATCCTTTAAATATCGAGTCATGATGTTTCTCCAAATGTTGATTGCAGCGCTGGTATTATAAATCCTTTTTGGCGTATCGTATCCTGTCCAGATTCCTGCAACTGCATAGGGGGTCTCGCCGACAAACCAACTGTCATAATCGTCTGTTGTTGTGCCAGTCTTCCCAATAACATTCCATCCGGAAATACTTGCATTAGTACCGGTTCCCTCTGGTCCAACAATAACATTCCGAAGAAGCCTGTTCATAATGGTATCAGTTTTGGAGCTAACAGACTGTGTTGGAACCTTCTCTCTGTTATCTAAAATAATATTGTCATCCTTGTCCAAGACATAAAAGTAGGTATATGGCTCATGATATTGCCCGCCATTTCCAAAAATCTGAAACGCAGCCGTCATCTCCCGCACGGTAACGCCAATATGGGTACCACCCGTCGCAAGCGGAGACAAGCTTTCTCCGTCTCGGGGATCTAGGCTCTTAAATCCTAACTTTTCGGTTAAAAAATTATAGCTCTTTTTCGGCGTCAGCGCAACAAGCACCTGCGCCGCCGGAGCATTCGCTGACTTTTCAAGCGCCCACTCAAGAGTTACATTTCCTTTGTATCCACCATACCAGTTATCAGGCCAATCTTTATAGTCTCCTTTTCCTGTTACATCAATATTCTTCAGCGGTTCATCTAGAATCAATGAGGAATAATGATACATTCCCAAATCAATCGCCGGCGCGTATAATGCTATTGGCTTAATGACGGAACCGGGCTGCCGTCTGGCTGTATTTGCTTTATCAAACCACAGATCTCCTGTTTTTTCAGCCCGACACCCAAGTGTCGCAAGAATTCTGCCGTCGAAATTCATCATCACATATCCAAGATCAAGCATCTGGTCACTTGGCATGATAGATTCGTCCCGGATCACAGTCTCTGCAATCATCTGCGCATTTTGGTCCATTGCACAATAAATTTTAAGTCCCTGAGTCAAAAGCATCTCTTCAGCTGCTGTCTTCCCAATATTTAGCTCTTCGCTTAAATCATTGATAATATCGCTGAACATCGCTTCAATATACCAGTTGCGGACCGGCGCCTGCGAATCTTCAT
>CAKSKO010000119.1 GCA_934465125.1 uncultured Eubacteriales bacterium | reverse complement strand
CAATCTTTATAAAAAAATTCCTTTATTTCCTTCTGTATTTCCTTCTTTTATGCTTTCACTTCTGTCAAAAGTATAGTATACTATGCTTTATCTAAAAAAGTATTATTTTGTTGAAAGGGGTGCTTTTTTTGCAATATACGGTCACAGATCGTGGAATTGAAGTAACATCTTTATCAGATTTTTCTCTGCGAGATACCCTCGATTGTGGGCAATGTTTCCGGTTTTATGAAAACTCTGACGGTTCCTTTTCTGGAATCGCCTTCAAAAAAAAATTGCATCTGTTTTTAGACAAAAATACCCTTATTTTCTGCGGTATTTCTGAATATGATTTTCTAACAGTTTGGCGCGATTATTTTGACCTTGATCTTGATTATCATAACATTAAACAAGAGCTTTCTAAACTGAGCCCTGTATTAAAAGAAGCTTGCTCCTTCGCTCCGGGGATCCGGGTTCTCTCTCAGGAACCATTCGAAGTGCTCTGCTCGTTTATTTTGTCTCAAAACAATAATATCAAACGTATCAAAGGAATTGTTGATAGGCTTTGTACCTGTTTTGGTTCCAAAATCGGCGAAGACGCTTTTTCATTCCCCGATCCATCCGCTCTGGCAGGTCTCAGCATTGACGACCTTTCCGAACTCCGCAGTGGATTTCGAGCAGCTTATCTCTTAGACGCTGCAAACAAGGTCGCTTCAGGGGAAATTTGCCTTGAAACGATTAAAACGCTTCCACTGGATCAGGCAAGGGAGCAGTTGATGACAATCCGAGGAGTCGGCCCGAAGGTCGCTGACTGTATTTTGCTTTATGGAATGCATCGTCTTGACGCATTCCCAAAAGATGTATGGATCAAGCGTGTGATGGATTCTTTATTTCCCGGCGTTTCACCAAAATGGTTCGGGCCGTATGCTGGCGTCGCGCAGCAATACCTTTTTCATTACGCTAGAATGCATCCAGATCTTTTAAAGGAGACGAGCTAAACTTATCCTAAACAGCCATTCTTCCTTTTTTATGTTTTACCAAAATCAGCTATTGTGATCGGTGCTACATATCATTAATAATCGTATTGTGAAAAAAGGGAAGTTCCTGACGCAAACCTAAATCGCCTACGAAATAAAGAGAGGATCGGGATATTCGTCTGATTTCTATTGATTAGATCATCATGCTCACCGAGTGATATAGAACTTCTATCGGATATGGATGGGAGCGGACAAATTGTAGGGAACCCCTATCCTGATATAAAAAATCGGATGTAAAATAATTCCAATTTAATGTTGGTATGATCCACGCTTTTGTTGTATACTAAAGAAAGATTATTTACAAAGAAACTTTGGTAGAAAGAAAGCTTACACAAAAACTTTTACTTTTGGAGGGTATGTATGGATCTATTCGGTCAAATGAAGCTAGCCGATTTTTATTTAAAACTTTATAAAGGCGATCTGAAAAACTTAAATGCGTATGAATTTATTCCGCAGAAAAAACAGTATCTGCCCTCCTTTTCGCGCGAGGACAGACTGCCGCGATCAATCCCTGAAAAAGAAGGAGTCTCTTCCGCTTTGATCGAATCATTTTATCACGCTTTGAGCAAATCTCCTCATGCCAACCCACACAGTGTGATGATCCTTCGAAACGGCTCTGTGATCTCTGAAGCGTATTATAAACCCTACCGTGCTGATTATCCACATATGCTCTACTCGATGAGCAAAAGTGTAGTTTCCGCTGCGGTAGGAATCGCGATCGCGAAAGGATTTTTTTCAATTGATGATAAGTTAATAGACCTTTTCCCAGAGAGCGTTACAAAATTTCATGATTCCCGTCTCAACGATCTAACGATCCGTCATCTTCTGACAATGAGTTCTGGTATTCGGTTTAATGAGTTAGGATCGATCATCAGCCGTGATTGGGTTAAGGGATTTATGCAGTCGGATTTCTCTTTCTCTCCCGGAGAAAAATTTGACTACAACAGTATGAACTCCTATATGCTCGCCGCAATCTTAGTGAAAAAAACGGGGCAAAAACTAATTGATTTTTTAAATGAAAATCTTTTTTATCCACTGTCGATCAAAGGCGTTGATTGGGAACGGTGCCCAAACGGAATCGAAAAAGGCGGCTGGGGACTTAGCCTTACGATTGAGGAAATGGCCAAAATTGGGCAACTCTTTTTGCAAAATGGAGCATATCTTGTAAACGGAGAAATGAAACAGCTAATCCCAAAAGACTGGATCAAGGAAGCAACCAGCCCAAAAATACAAACCGGACAAGGTAAGATTTGTGAAAACTATGGGTATCAAATCTGGTCTTTTCCGTCCGACAGCGCGTATCAGTTCAATGGTATGTTTGGGCAGTACCTTGTTGTCATTCCAAACTATAACTTTGTCATCGTCATGTTTGGTGGAAGTAATAATATTATGCCGGAGAGTTCCTCGATCGAGATCATTCGCCAATATTTTGGAACCGATCATGCCTTCTCAAAGCATGCGCTTCCCCTCAATATAAACGCATTGCGTTCGCTCTGTGCCGTTCAAAAAAACTTGATTTGTTTAAGAAAAAGCGTCCTCCCTCTAGCGGAACCGGTGGAACGAGGAATCTTTTTGTCTGTTCACCGGTTTTTAAATCGTAAAAAACTTTCCCAACCAAGCCTGTCTTTAGTGGAAAAACGGTACCAAGGAAAAACGTTTTTACTCGAACCGACCTTCTCTTCTATTCTTCCGTTTATTTTGCAATGTACGCACGGGAATTTTACCGATGGAATCAGCGAAGTCAGCTTCTCTTTTACTCCGACAGACTGCACCGTTTCCATCAAAGAGGATGGGACCGTTCACAAAATACTAGCCGGAAAGAACGGTGTACCTCGGTACCAAGATCTGACGATTAGAGGAGAAACGTATCGTATTGGCTCTTTGATGCGCTGGACGTCGGACGAAGATGACCGTCCGGTTTTAAAACTGTTCTTGTCGTTGATTGAAACGCCGAATACACGTATTATAAAATTTTTGTTTGGCGACGATCAGATTCTGGTAAAGTTCGATGAGAGACCAAGTTTGTCGGACGCTGTCGAAAGCATCCGCAACTACATGGGCATCGATACAATCTCAACCAATTTACCTCTGATCGATGCTTTTACAAAAGACCGCATCAAGGATCGGGTCGCGAAACTTCTTTATCCTGTTACAACAGGTTCGCTGATAAAAAAAGAACCCTATAGTAACCGAAAATAAGACCCAGGATTCCCTAAGGCAAAACAGATTCCATACAATAGAGCGTCCCCTGCTATCAGACAACTACAACAGGTTCTCTGAAAGCAGGGGACAATTCTTTTTTCTATTTTTAGACATTAAACCGGAATAAGACCACGTCGCCATCTTTCATAACATATTCCTTTCCTTCCGATCGCAGCAAGCCCTTTTCTTTTGCTTTGGCCGTTGATCCGCACGCCATTAAATCGTCAAACGAAACTACTTCTGCACGAATAAACCCTCGTTCAAAATCTGTATGAATCTTTCCTGCAGCCTGAGGTGCTTTTGTCCCTTTTGTGATCGTCCACGCTCTTACCTCGGGTTTCCCTGCCGTTAAAAAGGAGATCAGCCCCAACAAGCGATAGCATGCTTGAATTAATCGATCAAGTCCGGATTCACAAAGACCTAAATCACTCAAAAATAGTTCCTTTTCTTCCTTGTTCATCTCGACAATCTGTTCTTCCATCTGAGCGCAGATCGGCAGGACGCCTGCGTTTTCTTCGTCTGCAATTTTTTTCACTTCTTTAAAACAGGAATTGTTTTCGATTCCATTTTTAAAATCCTCTTCGCTGAAGTTTGCCGCGTATAAGACCGGCTTATTTGTTAATAAAGAAATGGAACTGATTAACTCTGCCTCTTCCTCTGTACATACAACACTGCGCGCCGGTTTCCCCTCTTCGAGCGTTTGTTTTACTCTCTCGAAAAAGGCGTTGTCTTCCGCATACTTTTTATCGGCCTTGATCAGTTTCTTTGTTTTTTCGATCCTTCTTTCCATCATTTCTAGATCAGATAACACCAACTCGAGATTGATGGTTTCCATGTCTCGCTTTGGATCAATCGAACCCTCTACATGGACAATATTGCTGTCTTCAAAACAGCGAACTACATGTACAATCGCATCTACCTCTCGGATATTCGACAAAAATTTATTTCCGAGTCCCTCACCCTTGGATGCTCCTTTGACAAGCCCTGCAATATCGACAAATTCGATCGTCGCTGGGGTAAACTTGTCTGGCTGATACATTTCTTTTAATGCTTCAAGCCGTTTATCAGGCACTGAAACAATACCCACATTGGGTTCTATCGTACAAAATGGATAATTTGCAGACTGTGCACCTGCATTGGTAATTGCGTTAAAAAGAGTACTTTTCCCGACATTCGGGAGCCCAACGATACCTAATTTCATTTTATCTTTTACCTGTCCGAAAACCCTTGAT
>CAKSKO010000118.1 GCA_934465125.1 uncultured Eubacteriales bacterium | reverse complement strand
GGCAAAGACGCTTTTTTACAAAGGCGACGCGTTATATGCGCTTTGTTGCCTCTGGTCCGGCGAGGGCTATTCCGCAGAACTGTTTTCCGAAATGAGAAACTGCCTTTATAATATGTTGAACTACATCAAGGCTGTCTCGCCGTTTTGTTATTTTGACATAGACAGAGAGTATACGGCTCTGAACAATTTTTCTATGAAAATGCGCTGGCGCACTATGAAGAGGATTTCCGAAAATACGGCACATACTTCTATGAGCAGTTGCCAACCGAGAGCAGGCTTCGCGCACACATGACGGCGTTTTCCCGGATCGTATCCTCTTATATTTACCTCGCCGAGGACACGCTCAATTTTTTAAGTGTGACAAATATGTTCTTTGTTAATCTCACAGAGAACAATAAACGAACCAAACTCGAATTGGCAAAGCTTGCGCAGGAGATGTTCGGTTATCCCGAAATGATTGAAAAAATAATGCAAAGCAACCATACGGGCGCCTTCAACAATTTCACCCTGCACCCAACCGTGGAATACGCCCCCGTGACCATGAAAACGGAAAACGGCAGCGCTCTCGGCAGACGGATGATATTTGACTGCATGCTCAACTTTTATGTGACAGATATGTTTGAGGGACTCTCCGCTGGACACTACTCGCGGCAGTGCGGTATCTGCCACCGATTTTTCTTTATGGAAATGGTACAGAAGCAACTGTATTGCAGCACCGTCAATCCGGAGTACGGCGTCCTCTGCGCCTATGTTGCGAAAAACAAATTGAATATGCCCAAGCAGAAAAAAAGGACGGTTTCGGCTACGCTGTTTGGAAAAAGAGATATGATTCTCTGCGCAACAAAAAACACAAAACCAATAAAAACCTGCCGTCTGCCAAATATGACATCGATGTGTGTGATAAAGCGATAGAGTTTGCCAAACGGCATTATGAAGAGGCGCAGATCGATGTTGATTACGCACAAAATCGGTATGAGCAGGATATGGTTTTACTGAATCTGATTACCGAGGCGAAAGCGGCGGTGCAAAGGCAACTTGATTATATCCGCACAACAAAAAATGCCTGCACTGTGCCGATGCAAAATGGGTATAACGAACTCCGTAAGGTTATGCGCGTTTATAACAGCGATCTCGAACTTTCCGTCGGAGAGCGTATTTCCCTCGCCGTAAAAGAAACGGACTTTACTGAGGAGAAGGTCGCCGATCTTGTTGCTATCGGCAAGGCTACCGAATATCCCATTGACATTGTACTGACAAAGGAAGACGAAGACGGATTGGATGGCACAATTTCGGACGAGCTTATCGCAGATCCGTCCGTATCCCTGTTCGGGAAGGTATTGCGAAGTATTTTCCGTGCATATTCCCGTGATGCCGCCGACAGATAAGCAAATTTCATCTCTTTCCCTCGGCGTATGTTGCGACTGTTTCGGAGTTTTCAAGCCCAGTACCTATGCAGAGATCGCATTGAAGCAAGGTGCATCAGGCGAAAAAAGTATCGAGAAAAAGCGCAAAACAGCGATAGAGAAATTCGCAAAGGAACTATGCACCATGGGTTTCTGCGACGGTGTTTCCTTGAAGCAAACGGATATGACGGTTATAAAAGAAAAGGACAAGAAAGCAGTGCAGTCGGTCACCTATGCCTATACACCCTACGGCGATGGCGAAACGGGCGAGATACTGTATACCGCCGCACAACCGCGACCTCGTCCCATAATAGGGCGCTGCTCAAAATAAAACTCATCCGGTGCAAGAATTTTTCTACAGATATGTTCGGCAATAAATACCAACGAACCATCTTTGGCATAAGCCTTGAGTTCAACTTGAAACATAATAGCTTCTGCACTGTTTGCCGGATAATATGACTTCTTATATCCCGTGAACAGGTACTTCTTGATATTGCTCTTGTTTGAGAACGGTTTATCATACTTAACTTTTCCGTCTTCTTTAACACTCCTTACGAACTTACGGAACAGTATAAGGTCTTTCTGAATGATATAGACATCCTGCGTTTTTCTGTCCATATGCTCATAAATCTGCTTGCGGATATCAGCTACAATCAGAGACGCATAGCAGCGTACGATTCTTCGTTTGTTTTCTTCGTCGCCCGGAATCTGATTGAGATACTGTTCAACCTCATCAATAACAAAATAAGCATTGTCATAAGATAACTCGCTGATTGAGTCTAATAGCATACAAGCCAGCGCATTCATGGCATTGTTGACTTCAAGAATCTGTGCATCCACTACAGAAAGGAGTTGCTGGTTGATAGCATCGAAACGCTCAATCTTTGCCATAGCCACCTCAAAGTCAGCAATTGTGCGCCTCACCTCAAAGCGATTGAACTTCACCGACCTCGGTCGGTGGTGGGGAACAAATCCGCAAACCAAGACCCAAGAGGAAATCGACATTATGGGAACGGACAAGGATTCTGTTCTGCTGGGCGAATGCAAATGGACAAACGAAAAGGTCGACCTCGGCGTGTTGGAAACACTTGCAGAGCGGAGCAAGATGTTTAGGCTGCCGAAAAAGCAATTCTATTTTTTTGCCAAAACAGGATTTACAAAAGCTGTGCCGATAAAGCGGCGGAGATGGGAAATATCGTACTGGTCAAATATGAGGATATGTTCGCAGAATTATGAGCACTCCGCTTGGCATAGGCTTTTGACTCCGACCACCGTTTTTCCTACACGACTTTGGGTGCGGTTAGGCAGGTTAGGCATAACCAGTGCTTTTTATGCACTGCCAAAAGCGTGATTTCGGGGAGAAAAAAGCACGCAGTTCTATCAAAAATTCTAATAGGCTTTTCCGAAAATCCGTTAGAAGCCGGCGAAATCGGAGGAGACTTTTCAAACTCGGATTTTCACTGTGCTTTTGATGCAGAAGGTCGCAAAAAACCTTGAAAACACGGCGTTTTCGGGGTTCTCTCAGCTGCCGTTATCTTCCGTCAAATTTCGCCAAGTTCGTTTTTGGACACTGGACTCGAATCAGGTAGCCTTCACGAGCTCGTGGGTTCGAACCCCACCGCTTCCGCCACACCTCGCAGTAATTAAGTAGCATTCTATCATTCGGAATATGGTGCAGTTCCTTTGCATGCTTCAGAGTCCGTATTCTCGTTGAATTGTTCTGTCACCACCTAACGGTGAAGCAAATCGTACACTTAATTGTGTGCGATTTTTTAATTGATTCCACGAGATAAATTTGTCGTTTTTTATCTACACAAAAAATCCCGCGCAAATTGTTGATTTGCGCGGGATTTTATTTTCACTTGATTAATAAGTAAACATTTGTGTCCAATAATATTTCCCATTTGAATCCTTATGAACGCCAACGCCAATATTTGTAAACTTAGCATTTAGAATATTTTTTCTGTGTCCTTCAGAATTCATCCAACCGTTCATAACCTGCTCTGGGGATCTTTGTCCCATTGCGATATTCTCACCGGCACCTCGGTAAGAAACACCGTTTTCTTTAAGCGCAGTAAAGCAGTTCGTACCGTTCGGCCTTGTGTGTGAAAAGAGCTGTTGCTGTTCTTTTGCGCGGACTTGCGCAGCTTTTTGAACATTTACATCGACCGTAAGGGCTTTGAGCCCATTTTGGGCACGCTGCTCATTAACAAGCCGAATAACCTCGTTGGCATACTGTGTTAGCTGGTCGTCAGACGGCTCATCTTGGTCGCCGCTATCGGGCGTACTAGAAACTGGCGGCACCACATCTTCTGGAGGGACTGATTCTTCTGGGTTCGACTCCGGCTTTGACGATGGGTTCGAGGGCGCTGAAGACTCGTTATCAGACTCCGGCGGGGTTGGGTCGACTGGGTCTGCCCCCTCAGTGTCCGACTCCGGTGGGGTGGGCTCTTCTGTTGGCTGAGACTCTTCCGGCATCGAACTCTCTGGCTTGCTTGGAGTATCTTCAGAGCTTGTTCCCTCGCTGCTATTTGGGCCGTTATCAGGCGCACCGCCACCAAAACAAAAAATAATAAATTGCTTTATTGTAATAAAACAATTTTTAAGAAAAGACGGTTGTTTGTCTTCTTCAGCTTGCTGGATGTAGCTAATGCTGGTTTCCTCGAGAGCTTCCTCGGAAACCGCCAGCGCGGACACGGAACTAAACACGAGCATCGCGCTCAATAAGATTGCAATCAGTTTTTTCATTGCTGTTACCTCCTATATTTTGATCGCAAGATCATTATAGTATATTTAAAGTGTAACATCAATGTAACTTTTTTGTAATCTTTGTAATATTATCCTGAGCTACCAGCCGCGCAGAATTTTTCTTGACATATTCTTCTGGTTGGTTTATAACGAAACTATTAGAAAATGCCGTTAGTAGAGTTACGTACTAGCATTACGCAACCCCTGCAAAAAGTGAGAACGCCACTTTTTACAACCGGAAATTCGGCACCAAACGGCAACTCTATTATACTACAACCCGTCTGTGTTTTCAGGGATAGAAGTTGTAGGTTTAGTTTTTATACAGTTTTCGTAGAAGAGAC
>CAKSKO010000117.1 GCA_934465125.1 uncultured Eubacteriales bacterium | reverse complement strand
ATCCAAAGTCTTCAAAAAACACTGCGGCTTTGTCTCTAGCTTCTTTCTTCTTTTCTCCCCGAATCAAAAGCGGAAGAATTACATTATCAAGCACTGTCCGATATGGCAGCAACAAATCCTTCTGAAGCATGTAACTGACCTTTCCTGTTTGAGATGTGATCTCTTGTCCATTCAAAAACACTTCGCCCTGATCCGGGGGAACAAGGCCCGATAAAATATGAAACAGTGTCGTTTTTCCCGCTCCGCTCGCTCCTAACACACAGAGAATCTCCTCTTTGTTAAGTGTCAGGGATAAGTTATCGAGTATCTTTTTATTATCGTAACTTTTTGTAATATTTTTTGCCTCTAATTTTATCATATTACTCTCTTACTCCAACTTCGAGGAAACCATTTGTAAACCCCTTATCTTCAAGCCGAATAGAGATCAATTTCTCCTCATAGAGCCAGGAGTAAAATGCATTCCATCTATCTCGATCGATTACTCCCCAATAGGGAGCATCGGCCTGATATTGGCCTGTGATCCACTTTTGACTTTCCATCACGATTTCACGGTCAAGCTCTGGAGATTCCTTTAATAAAATCTCCGCGGCATCCTCCGGGTACTCTATCGCATACTGATATCCCTTTGAAAGTGCACGAAGAAATCGTTTTACTGTTTGAGGATGCTCCTTTGTGTATGCTTCATTCGCAACAATGACCGGGGTATAATAGTCGAACACTTCGTTTAGATCTTTGAATAGAAAGAAATCTATTTGAAGTTCTTTGACTTTTGCTGCAATCCCGTCCCACCCGTAAAAAATATTGACAGCATCGATGTTTGTCGACAACGCAGACACAACATCAGTCACAAGATTAGGAACCAGATGCACCTTGCTGAAATCTCCACCGTCTTTTTCTACTACATATTTAAGCATCGCCTGCTCGATTGGAAGGTTCCATGTCGCATAGTTTTTATTTTCGAGTCCTTTTGGACAAGCTATCCCATTTCCCTTCTTTGAAACGATTCCTGATGTATTATGCTGCAAAACTGCTGCAACCGCTACAACAGGTAGAGGATAATCCGACGACAGCGCCGCCGCGAGTGAATCTTGAAATCCGATACAAAACTGCGCTTTTCCGGAACCGACTAGTGCGGTTGAACTGTCTTCAGGAGGCAGCTGGATCGTAACGTCGATCCCCTCTTCCTCGAAATATCCAAGTTCTCTTGCCGCATATAATCCCGTATGGTTGGTGTTAGGTACCCAATCAAGTACAAATTCGATTTTTTCAAGCTGGTCCCTTTTCGTCCCGCCGCTGCAGGAAACAATCAGCGGCAAAAAGCTGCAAATCAATATCAAAACAACTATCTTTTTTACTGTTCTGTGACAGGAATGAAAAACCATTCCGAATCATCCTCCTTTCAGGGAATCACTTTTCCGTATATTTTTTATCGTTCACTTTGCTTTCTTCGCTCTTTTGTCCCAGGGTGTTACCGCTCTTTGCAGTAAAGTAACCCCTTTCATAAGGAGTAAACTACCGATCGAGATTAAAAAAATCACCGCGAACATTTTATCAAATGCATATGATTTTTTTACCTTTGTCATATAAACACCCAATCCACTATAACCGCCAAGCCATTCCGCGATCACTGCACCGACTACAGAATACGACACAGCAATTCGGAGCCCTGCAAAAAAATTGCTCATCGCAGCTGGAAGTTTGCTATATAAAAATACTTGCCGCTTTGATGCTCCCATTGTCCTAAGCAGATCGATACTGTCTTGATCCACTGCTTGAAACCCATCGAGAAGCCCCACTGTGATAGGGAAAAAACAGCAAACTGCTACTAGGGTGATTTTCGGCAGGACCCCATATCCCATCCACAAAACGAGTAAAGGCGCAACCGCGACAGTTGGAATCGTCTGTGTAATAACAATAACCGGGTACACACAGCGGTGTAAAAATAAAAATCGGTCCATCAAAAATGAAACGATGAATGAAGCTACAACCGCAATAAACAGCCCAGAAAATGCTTCTAATAATGTTGTTCCAGTATGTTCCATCAAAAGTGAAAAGTCAGCGATAAGCGCTTTTAATATATCAAATGGAGACGGTAATAGAAATCTTGGGATCACTTCCATTTGAGACAATACCGCCCAGAGAAGCACAAAAATCAGTAATAAAAACACCGGAGCAACTTTATGAATGATACGGTTTTGTTTTTTCTTCAATCGTGAGGACCCCACCTTCTTTTTGATAATTGATCTTTACATATGACATAACAGACGGGCACCCTTCTTCTACAGCGATTAACTGACAATTCTTTACAATCTCCATCAACTGATCATAATCGCCCTCCATAGTCGTCTCAAACGGACCTACAAAATAGGAAACTCCTGTACTTTCAATATAAGCAATGACCTGATCAACAATTCGGACGGTTTCCTTCTTATTCATACAGTTTGGTAATACCTGAATCGCAACACTTGCACAAATCATTTTTCTTTTCCTTTCAATAAAAAAGCTGCCTGTGATAACATACAGGCAGCAAGAATACATAAAGAACAATACTATCTGCTCTCAAAAAATTCCCTCCGCCGGCATTATCCGGATCAGGTTTCAGGGTTTCAGGTTATACACCCGCTCTCAGCCGATCAACTCAGCACCCCTATTTCATATAATTAATTCCAAACAATCTTATCTAAAATAATTTGTTTTGTCAAGCAACACAAATTCCACCTGTTTTCTATAATTATTGTGGGTTTTAAGACTTTTTTGGATGAATTTTCTATTTTTATATTTTTATTTTTTTCGTAATATCGTACAATAAAGGTAATTATTTTTAAGTTAGTAAAAATATCCACTCTTAAAATTTTTTGTAGGCAGGGATGGTTTTATGACAATTGGAAAAAAAATTCTTGCAACTGTATCTTACATTCTAATCATTAGTACTTTACTTTTTGTTATGATTTTCTTGGTTGTTTTTTCAAATTTTAAAATACAAAGCGAAAAAAGTAATAATAGCCTAAAGGAACTGATTCTCGAAAGGACACATAATACTTATACTTCGTTTTCCGAACGAACCTTATATGAGTATACAAAATTATTTACAAAAGAAAAGAATGATCGCTTCTATTATATTCAGGATACTGTGAGCGATCTTTCTGATCTTGCGTGCGACCTTTACCACTCTAACATAAAATATAATGTGCAGACTAATTTTACTCTATTACCCGGCGTTGCTTACAAAGATATCGAGGACGAACTTCAGCTTATTTATCCGTTCCAAAAGTTTCTTGGATATCATAACTCCTCTTTTTTTGACGAATCCAAGATCTATTACTGCTCTGAATCCGGATTTCTACTCAACAGCCCTCTTCCCTCTATTAATCAAACAGTTGAATATGATTTACATAGCAGACAATGGTATCAAAGCACCAAAACCAGCAATACTGCAGTATGGAGTGAACCTTATGAAGACCTTGCATCGAATGATATGATTGTAACCTGTAGCAACAGAGTTTATGGTGATAATGGGGAATTTATGGGTGCTGTCGCTGTTGATTTCGATGGTTATTCCCTTATGGGAAACAATCGCCCCAATACTGAAACCGATCAAAAGATCAAAAACGAGTATTTTTCAAAATATTTTATTATGGACCAGTCCGGAAAATTAATTTTATTATCTCCTGGTCTTTCATTAGAAGATTATCTAACAGAAGATAATTACAACGAGATCAAGAAAACTTGTCTGCATCCTACAGAAGAGATTAATGTTACACTCTTTGATACCGTAATTGTAAGT
The DNA here is from genome assembly GCA_934465125.1 of uncultured Eubacteriales bacterium. Taxonomy (GTDB): domain Bacteria; phylum Bacillota; class Clostridia; order Oscillospirales; family Acutalibacteraceae; genus CAKSKO01. The sequence goes on along the minus strand of CAKSKO010000117.1, from coordinate 720 downwards.
AGTGCTGGGCTCAGCATTAATGGATGGAGAATCTGCTTTATCCTTGATTCATCGTTTGTATCTGAAAACATCAATTATATGAACACAGCGATTGAGAATTTCTATGATACGATCGATCAAAATTTCAAAAATAGCGCACTTGATTATGTACTTCCCATAACTTTTACATTTTTGATCATGATCATCGGAGCATTTTTCCTGTCTCGCAAATTAACAAAATCGATTACTATCCCACTAGATGAACTTTCTGCAGGGATAAAAGAAATCGGAGCAGGAAACCTTGAACATAAAATAGATTTACAGGCGAACAATGAACTGATGGAGCTTGCACAAGTGATTAACAATGTATCGGATTCTTTAAAGAAAAACATTCAAAAGGTTTCTTTTGAATCTGCACAGAAGCAGAGAATGCTTAGTGAACTTGAACTAGGAAACACCATTCAGATTGGGATGTTGCCCGAGGAGATCTCATCCGAGAACATCGACTTGTTCGCATTTATGAAACCTGCCCGATTTGTCGGAGGAGACTTTTATGATTATTTCTACACGGAAAATGGCAAGCTGGCGTTTATCGTCGCTGACGTTGCTGGAAAAGGTGTTGGCGCTGCATTATTTATGTCCTTTGTAAAAGGGATTACCAAATTAACTGCAAAACACGCGGACAGTCCATGTAAAGTGCTGAAGATGGTTAACGCAGAGATTATTGAGCGCAACGAGAAC
>CAKSKO010000116.1 GCA_934465125.1 uncultured Eubacteriales bacterium | reverse complement strand
AAATCCCGGAATTTATCCAAGAGCTACCCCGGCGTCCAGTTGTCGCGGCATTTACTGCAACAGCAACAAAACAGGTTAAGAGGGATATCGTTATATCTTTAAAGCTTTCTCATCCTTTTGAGATGGTAACAGGGTATGATCGTCCGAATTTATTTTTTTCGGTGTATCAGCCGCTCGATAAATCGACGTTCATCCTCAATTACTTAAAGAAGCACAAAAACCGAACAGGGATTGTATACTGCATGAGAAAAAAGGTTGTTGATGACTTAACAGATGAGCTGAAAGAGAACGGGATTACCGCGGTGAAATATCATGCGGGGATGTCTGCCGAAGAGAGAAAAAAAAGCCAAGATCAGTTTCTGTTCGACCGATGCCAAGTAATGGTAGCAACAAACGCGTTTGGAATGGGGATTGATAAATCAAACGTTTCATTTGTAATTCACTTTCATATGCCGATGAATATCGAGCAATATTACCAGGAGGCGGGTCGAGCGGGGAGAGACGGATCATCTGCGGACTGTATTTTGCTTTACGGAAAAGCAGACGTTAGGCTTGGAAACTTTTTAATTGACTGCAAGATCGAAGCAGCAGAAGATTTGACACAGGAGCAAAAAAAGATCATCCGAGATCGCGAAGAAGAAAAACTCAAGATGATGACGTACTATTCCACGACGCATTATTGTTTAAGAAGATATCTGCTTTCTTATTTCGGGGAGTCTGCGCCTTGGAAATGCGGTAGCTGTTCAAACTGCTGCGGGATAGACCAGAGGACATTTTTATCACGCCCATCAACAGAGGGTCCTGAAAAAGAGTTTTCTGCTCAAACAAAATTTGTGTTTGATGATGAGTTGTTTGAGGAGCTCAAAAATCTCAGAAAACAGCTGGCCAGACGGCAGGGAATTCCTGCGTACTTAATTTTTTCAGATGCTGTTTTGCAAAGATTATTGCATCGTAGACCCAAGACCCTTTCTGAGATGAAAGAAATCGAAGGAATCGGAGAAAAGAAGCTAACAAGATACGGGGCCTTATTTTTAGAGATTATCCAAAAACATGAAGAAAAATAAAAGACAGACAGCAAAATGTTTTGCTGTCTGTCTCATTTTAATAGGTAGGAAATGATCTCTCTGTTCTAGAACATTCATTTGCTTAAAGCGCGACCTGTTCCCAATTTTTTGTTGTTAACTCCTTGATCAGCCGAAGAATATTATCCCCTGATTTTGACTTATCGAAGTTCTGGCAGGAGGTTTTCATCGCTTCGAGCTCCGATTGATTCAATAGGAGTTTTTTGATTGTCTGCGAACAAGTTGCGTTTTTCTCTAAACGGACCGCCATGTTATTGTCGATCAAAAACTCGGCATTTTCTTCTTCCTGTCCTGGAATCGCATTAAAAATTGCCATTGGAAGGTTACACGCGAGCGCTTCCGATACGGTAAGCCCGCCCGGCTTTGTAATAATCAAATCGGCTACCTGCATATATTTATATACTTCGTCGGTGAAAAACAAAAGTTTTGTGTCTTTTATGGCGTGTTTCTCTTTTTGGTCGTATGTTGGTTGCCCGCTAGAAGACTGTTTTTTGGGTGTAAAGAAAGGAAGGTGTTTTTCCTGCGTTGTCTTTTCTTTTTTTGCAATTAATTTTTGGAATGCGTCATAGAGCTTTTGATTTCGTCCGGTGATAACAATAATCTGAAAATCGACGTCTATTTCAATAATTGTGTTGTATATTTTTAAGATGTTGGTAACCCCAAAGCTTCCCGCCATAATTAAAATGGTTGGAATAGACGGCTTTAATCCCATTTCCTGAAGCACAATGTTTTTGTCTTTCTTTTGGTGAAACATATCGTCGATCGGAATTCCGAACGGGTGGATAAGCTTTCGGCTTACACCCATTTTTTCCATCATGTCTATCATGCTGTCGTTCGAGACAACATAGGCGTCAACGTTTTCATTGATCCAGGTCCGATGAGGCGCATAGTCTGTCATCAAACAGACAAGCGGAGTACGGAGATTTTCGATACCCTTAAGATTCGAAGCCATCTCCGTTGCAAACGGGTGTGTGCTGATGATGGCATCAGGTTGGAATTCTTCGAGTAAAGGAAGCAATTTTTTACTGAAGAGGTGATTAAAGGTTACAACAAAGGTATTGAATCGGTTTTCCTTATTGGATGAGCGGTACATCATACCGTACATCTTCGGTGAATTTTTGGCTAAGTATTCATACCCTTCTGTTACTGTTTTATTCAAAAGGGGGCTGACGTATTTTAATGTGTCAACAATCTTTACAACAGCGGTTTCATCTTGATTTAGAATATGAGATTTCAGTGCAACTGAAGCTCTCATATGTCCGCCTCCAGTTGAAGCGGATAGAATCAATATACGCATAAAGTCCTCCTGTGTTTTTCATATTTATGTAGTGTTCTGCATTTTTCAAATTTTTAGGATGGTAAAAATAGATACCATAAAAAGGTCCTAGAATAATCACTATTTTATTTATTTTTATCATACTATAAAATAAATCAGATTTCAATTTGTTTTTAACTGTTCTTTTTAGATTTAACTGATTTGTAACCAGTTTTTTGCAATCCCATGATAGAAAGTATTTCTGATATCGATTCGTAATGAAGATGTAACTTTACTTTTCATATTTGAAAAAGTATTATAAAATAAAAAAATAAGACCTCTGAAAGGAGGAAAATGATAGTGGAAAAAGAGAAATCAAAAGATGAAAAAGCAATAGAACAAGATTTTGATCAAATGGAGCTGTCTTCTCTGCTGCTTGACTTAAATACATACGACGAGCCGTCAGAGATACCCGTCAATGTGGAGGGACGATCAGGGAAAGAACCGAATCAATCAGGTCGTCAAAAGCCGCAACACGCAAAAAAACAGTCGCTGCTGTTGAAAATCATTTTCATTGTTACGATTATTTTGTTTATGATCGTTGCAGGCGTTTTTGCAGGAAGGCATTATCAAGAACAAAATCGATTAGAAGAAGAACATAGACAAGAGATTCAGAGAATTCTTGAGGTCGACACCTTTTATGAGGGTATTTTTGTTTCGGGGGTTGATCTTTCTAATAAGACAAAAGAGGAAGCAAAGTCTCTTTTAGTGGAAATTGAGCCATCTATACGGGAAGACGTCATGATTACTGCTTCTTGCTCTGATGTTTCGATAGAACTAACAGAGGATGACTTTGTATTTTCGTTTAATACGGATGAAATTTTAGAAAAAGCTTACCAAACCGCAAGAGAGGGAGACCTCGAAAAACGGTATGAGCAGGTGATTGCCCTGAAAGAAGCACCGGTTTCTTACACGATAACCGCAACCCTCGACAAAACGCAACTCGATGAGGCAATCAAGAAGGTTTCGCAGGGCGTGTATGTTCCGGCGAAAAATGCGTCACTCAAAAATTTTGATCCTTTCAATGACCCCAAATTTGTATTTCAGGAGGGAAATGTAGGAAGAGAACTCAATGAGAGCACATTTCGTGAACAGCTCTTATCCGTTTTAGAGCAAACAGAGAAAAAAGGGGAGATCAATGTAGCGACAAATGAGATTCCCTTTGAGAGAACGATAGCTGATTTGCAAGCAAATATGGCTCTTTTAGCCAGATTCAGCACAGAATCAACGAACAACGCAAATGCGAACCATAATATGAGTATCGCAATGGACGCAGCAAACGGAACGATGCTTGAGCCAGGGGAAATCTTTTCGTTCAACGCCAGCACAGGCGACTCAAACTCCCCGTCGTTAGGATATCTTCCGGCGGGAGCAATTTCCGGTGGAAAGATCATTCAGTCGTATGGAGGAGGGATTTGCCAGTCGGCAACGACGATCTACGGTGCTGCAATCCGCGCGAATATGACGATTGTGGAGAGGTATAACCATCTATGGAAATCATCGTATGTTCCGATTGGAGTCGATGCGACAATCGACTATCCGGGGCTTGAATTGAAGTTTCGCAATGATCTGTCAGATCCTGTTTACATTGGGGCCTATATGTCTGGGACGACGCTTGTTTGTGAGATTTATGGCCCAAAACCGCAGTCGTATGACGATATTGAGGTAGAATCTTGGGTAACAGAGACCATTCCGGCGCCGGAGGCAAAGAAGACAATTGATGCTTCGCTCTCTGCTGGGCAGCAGGTCGTCGAGACAGACTCACATACAGGGTATCGTGTTGAAGCCAGAAGAATTTTCTATAAAAACGGAAACGAAGTCAAGCGGGAGAGCCTTCCGTCGTCCTATTATCCGGAAACGGCGGGAGTGATCCGTGTTGGTCCAGACTCATAGTAGCAATAGAAAATAAGAAGTGCCCAGAGTCATAAAATAGAAAAACCAGGGATCAAGCGATTGATAGAAGAAGTGTTTGATTTGGGATTTTGTGTGAAATAAAAAGAATAAAGATCAAATTTTTGTAAACAATGCTTTTGTGTTCCGGGGAAAACAGACCGTTTTTTCCCGGAACCTTTTTTATTAAGGAAGCTACATCTTGTATTTTTGCTTGACTTTTGCAAAAATGGAGGTATCATAGGAGAAGGTGTAATAGATCATCGGCCATGGG
>CAKSKO010000115.1 GCA_934465125.1 uncultured Eubacteriales bacterium | reverse complement strand
GAACAGTGTAGTATAATAAACTACATCAGAAATATAGTTTTATTCAGTTTAGAAAAGCGAGGCAAAACAAATGGAACAATTCCTAAAAAGAACCTGGGCAGAAATCGATCTAGATGCAGTGAAGCATAATTTTTTAAAGATCCGTGAATCGATCAATCCGAAAAGCAAAATTATGTGTGTTGTAAAAGCTGATGCGTATGGACACGGAGCCGAGTTTTTATCAAAAGAATATCAGACTTTGGGAGCCGACTGGTTTTCGGTTTCCAATATTGACGAGGCGATGCAGCTAAGAGACTGCGGGATTACAAAACCTATTTTGATCTTAGGATATACCCCGGTAACAGAGGCACCGAAACTTGCCCAGTTTTCAATATCTCAGGCTGTTTTATCAGAAGAATATGCTGAAGAATTATCGAAAGTAGCAGTGCAAAATGAAATTACTGTTAAAGTCCATGTAAAATTAGATAGCGGAATGGCGAGGATCGGGTTGGTTTGCCACGATGAAATGCTTTGTGATCAAACCACTCGATCGCTTGAAAAGATCTATCATAAAAAAGGTCTTGAACTTGAAGGATTGTTCACCCATTTTGCAGTTTCTGATGAAGGGAAAGACGGTGAAATTGCTACAAAAAAGCAGTATCAAAATTTTATGCGGGTTGTAAACCGTTTTCAAGAAAAAGGATATAAAATTCCACTTTGTCATTGCTGCAACAGCGGAGCCATTCTTGATTATCCTGAGATGGATCTTGATATGGTTCGAGCTGGGATTATTCTATATGGATTGCTTCCTTCTATTAAAACAAGAAATCAATTAGACTTTAAGCCTGTTATGCAACTTAAGACAGTGATTTCGCAACTCAAAACGGTAAAGGGACATACACCGGTCAGTTACGGAGGGACGTTTGTCACAACGCGGCAAACAAAGATTGCATCCGTTCCAATTGGATATGCAGACGGATATTTTAGAAGCTTTTCAAACCGCTCCGAGATGCTTGTCAGAGGAAAAAGGGTTCCTGTGATCGGTCGGGTTTGCATGGATCAGCTGATGCTCGATGTGACAGATGTATCCCAGGTGGAAGAAGGGGACGTTGTCACCGTTTTTGGAAAAGACGGAAGCGAAGAAATCAGCGCTTCAGATCTTGCGAAGCTTGCAGATACCATCAGCTATGAAATTATTTGCTTGTTGGGAAAACGTGTTCCAAGAGTTTATTTGAAAGATGGAAAGACGGTTGGACAGCTCAATTACATCTACCACAGAGACGCTTAAGGGAGCTGACTGTTGGATCTTACACCCAAAAAGATACTGGCTTTTAAGAAAGAAAAGATAAAAGTAGCAACACAGGATCTTTTGTCGCCGATTTTTCATGTGTTTGGTTATACATAATTGTTTAACGGTTTACTCTTATAATAATTTGTCAGCATATTATCGGTTGTTAGAAATCCAGCCGGCGCTTTGATCAGCTCTGGCAGACGGTTTACAACGGTAGCGCAAGTAAGCTCTACGGTTTTTGGACGATTAATCACAACTTGTGTGTCCGGTTCACCAAAGATTATCCAATCGTTCTGATCAAATTCCTGGGGAGAATACACTTTCCCAATACATTCTGTTTCAAGGGTAATTCCTTCTTCTGTTTCTGTGACGACAACTGCAGACATACCGGTGGCATGCCCAGCAGGAATAGTCATATTGAGTGTATCGGAATGCAGGTCTTTTTCATATGTGTGTGGGATGCATTTTTGGATCTGACTTTTTACAGTAAGCCCCAAACGCTTACAAAGCCAGCCATTGACTGTCCACATATACGAAGGAAGAAACTCGCCTTTTTTAATTAATTCATTTCGTTCCTCTTCGGAAATATTATCAGACGCGGCAACCTCCTTTTCAAATGTATCCAGATCGAGTCCGGCTCCATGAGCTTTTGCAAGAGCGATCCCGTAGTCTTCAACGTTGTAACTAGATTTCCCTTTGATCTTTGTGATTTTGTGTGTTGCGCCAGCTAATGTTGCAATTAAATTGCCCCAAAATACATCTTGGTATCCTGATCCACAGATCGTACAATTGTTATCTTTTGCCAAGAGATCAATTTCCTCGGTGATAGCGGGTGAAGAATTCCAAGGGAAAAATGCTTCCTCGCAAGTGCTGATCGCATTGATTCCTAGTCTTGCGCAAAGAAGAAAAGCGGCTTTTAAATCGCTCATCAGACTCATTGTTGTAATGATACAAGCATCCGGGTCTAGCGCAGTTAAGACAGCTTCGGCTTTTTTGACGTCTTGCACAACGACGCCTTTTGCTTCACATCCAATGATTTCACCGATATCTTTTCCGATGACGTCAGGATTAATATCAAAAGCGGCTACAATTTCTCCGCCTTTCTCATAGACATACCTCATGGTGTAGATAGACATTTTTCCGCATCCATACTGCGCTACGGTTAATTTACGCTCCATAATATGAAAACTCCTCTCTTAAAAGTAATCAGTGATTAGTGTTCACGTCACATTTGTTTATAATACATGAAATTTATGAATGAAATTAATTGTAAATATGAATTAATTATGAATAATTGTGCTTTTTGACCAAATGAAGACTTGATAATACCAAAAATAACAGTTGGTTCTACAAACTGTAGATCGTTTATGATAATGTTGTGGTGAATATTACTAATTTTTTATATAAAGTATAATAACAACTAAGATGAATATTTTTTGTAATAGAAGCAAAAAGTTGCTATAATAAAAATATTGTCTAGAAATTAAAAACGCCAATATAATAATTTTTGGATGGATGTAATTACCAATAGAGTGCGAGACTCACCGAATTAATTAGAAAAGAGAAGAGCTTTTGCTATTTTACGTGTGAATCATTGCGAGTATGCACGAAAAGTACTTAAGTATGTCGAATCTTTTCTGCTGGCTGCGGAGAAAGTGCATAGGGGTGTGTCTGCAAGTTGATATTATGTGAATAAAAAAGATAAAGAAAAAGAAACGCCCCTAATTGCGTGGGGCGTCTCTTTTTTAATTACGAAAAATGATTATTTGCTAAAATTTTTCTTATATGCTTCAATGGCCGCGGCTGTAATTTTGATTGCTTCGTCCGCGCCCTTGACTTCATCTACTGCTGTGTCTTTGTTTTCAAGCGCTTTATATACAGTAAAGAAATGCTTCATTTCGTCAAAGATATGTACTGGAAGCTGAGAGATATCAGTGTAGCTATTGTAAGTGGGGTCATTAACAGGAATTGCAATGATTTTTTCGTCGTTTCGGTCGTTGTCGATCATCGAGATTACTCCAATCGGATAGCATTTAATGAGTGTCATTGGGTAGATCTGTTCGGAGCAGAGAACGAGAACATCCAAGGGGTCTAAATCATCTGCATAGGTGCGAGGGATGAACCCGTAGTTCGCCGGATAATGGGTTGAGGTATGTAAAATGCGATCAAGTTCAAGTAATCCTGTTTGTTTATCAAGCTCATATTTTGTTTTACTTCCTTTTGGAATCTCAATGACCACCAGAAATTCTTCTGGGGAGATTCTGGAGGAATCGACGTCGTGCCAGATGTTCATATCAGCAACTCCTTTGTTTTCTTTCTTTTCTAGTCTATTATACTATGAGTCAGGAGAAGTTACCAGATGTTTTTGGAAATGCGGTTGTAGAAATTATCTGACAGATCGTCTGCTATAATTGGTATGATTGGTTCAAACAAGAAAAGATGATAAAATATTTTATATAGAAAAAGTTGAGAATGATAAGACTCGTTATTTAGATTTTTTGCTTCTGGAGGATCCTTCGGAGAATTATTTGCCGGGTGGGGAGATGTTTGTTTTATTTGAAAACAATAAAGTGATCGGACAGTGTGTTGTGATAGAACGATGCAAAGAAGAATGCGAACTCAAAAACCATTTCGATAAAAGAGCGATATCAGAGAAGGGAGTATGGAAAAAGGCTGATCGCATTTATTTGCAACTATTATAAAAAGAGCTATCAAACCATTTTTGTTGGGACCGAAGAAACACCTAAAGCGATTCTGTTTTATAAAACCTGTGGACTTCAGCGATCTTATGTATTAAAGAACTTTTTTGTAGATAATTATAAAGAATCAGTAATTGATAACGAAGTCTATCTGATTAATATGATATCTATTTAAAGAAATGTTTGTAATATATTTCTATCAATAAAACAATAAAAAATTAAAAAAACACTTGACAAATTTAAAGAAGTTTTTTATAATGAAAAGGATGTTTGATGGCGCAAACATAGTTAAACGTTGTAATAGCGCTGTTTGTTACTCGCAGAAATTCGCATTTCACTTTAACCGTGCGGTTTGCAACAGTAGATCGCACATATCGTCAACCACGAGGTGTAGCTCAGTTTGGTAGAGTGCTTGGTTTGGGACCAAGATGCCGCAGGTTCGAACCCTGTCACCTCGACCAGTCGATAGCCTCGATACGCAAGTCGCGTTCGAGGCTTTTCTTTTTATAAAAACCATTTGCTCGCGCTTATCGTTTTTATATCCCTTATAACTACTTGTACTATCATGACGCTGGATCCAAGTCGTGTACTAAGGTCTAGCGTTAATTTTATAC
>CAKSKO010000114.1 GCA_934465125.1 uncultured Eubacteriales bacterium | reverse complement strand
GATTTATACAGATGTTGAAGGGGTATACACGGCAGACCCGAGAAAAGTAAAGAATGCTCGGAAACTAAAAGAAATTTCATATGACGAGATGTTGGAACTTGCATCGTTAGGTGCGCAGGTGCTCAACAACCGGTCTGTGGAGATGGCGAAAAAATATGGCGTTGAGCTTGAAGTATTATCAAGCATGACAAAAGCAACAGGTACAATTGTTAAGGAGGCGGCAAAATTGGAAAAAATGTTGGTTAGTGGTGTTGCAAAGGACGAAAATGTTGCAAGAGTTTCTGTGGTAGGGGTTCCGGATAAACCGGGGCTTGCCTTTAAGCTATTTTCAAGACTTGCTGCAAAAAATATTAATGTTGATATTATTTTACAGTCGGTTGGACGCGATGGAACAAAGGATATTACCTTTACGGTGATGCATGATCAATTAAAAGAAGCGATCGAAGCACTCAACGACTTTATTTTACCGTTTGATCACAGCAAAGTAGCCTATGATGAGAAGGTTGCGAAAATTTCTATCGTAGGAGCCGGAATGGAAACACATCCGGGGATTGCTGCAAAGATGTTTGAGGCACTTTATGAAGCACAGATTAATATTCAGATGATTTCTACAAGTGAAATAAAAGTTTCTGTTTTGATCGAGAGTCAGGATGCTGACAATGCAGTTGCAGCGATCCATAGGAAGTTTTTTGACTAATTTATAGAAATAGCTTGTAAAATCCCTGTTTGCAATGTACAATATAGTTAAATTCACCATAAAGGAGAGATAAACTTGAAAAGAATATTTGCAGCAATTTTGGCAGTATCTATGATTTTTACACTCGCAGCGTGTGGGAACACAGGGCAAGGTAGTTCTGAAACTAGTTCGAAAACCGAGAGTGGAACGTTACAATTAGGAAAAATTTCAAAAGAGGATCTGAAAGTAGGATTCCTTTATATTGGAAAAATCGATGATCATGGCTATAATGAGGCGCATGACCAAGGGCGGATTATGTATAACGATATGGGAATCAAAACCGTTTATAGGGAAAACATATTAACAGAAGAAGCATGTACCCAAGCGGTTCGTGAACTGATTGATCAGGAAGGGTGCAATGTTATCTACGCGACGAGCGTTAGCATGGCAAATCCTGTAGAGAAGTTAGCGAAAGAGTATCCAAAGGTCTACTTTGAACAGTGTGCAACGAACCAAACAGATGCAAACCTGTCGTCCTATTTTGGCAGATTATATGAAGTAAGATATCTTTCAGGAATTGCAGCAGCAAAGAAAACGACTACAGATCACATCGGGTATGTAGCGGCATTCCCCACCGCTGAAATCATCAGAAGCATCAATGCATTTACCTTGGGAGCAAGGTCTGTTAACCCAGACATCGAAGTAGAGGTTATCTACACGAATACCTGGGCGGATGTCGACAAGGAGCGCCAGGCCGCTACCACCTTGGTCGACCGCGGTGCAGATGTATTAGCGCAGTCACAGGATACGACAACAACGCAGACAGTTGCGCAGGAGAGAGGTGTATTCTCAATCGGACAAAACTATACAGCGTATGATGTTGCTCCAGACGCTTATTTAACGGGTGTTTTGTTTGACTGGAAGGACTATTATGGAGATAATATTGAGAAAATTATGGATGGTACATGGACTCCTAGCTTCTTCTGGGGATCGCTCAAAGACGGCGTTGTCAAGATGGATACCTTTGCATCTTTTAGTGGATTTGGAACAAGAGAAGCAGTAGAACAAGCAGAAAGTAAACTAATTTCTGGAGAGATTCAGCCGTTTACAGGTCCGCTGAAAGATCAAAGCGGAACAGTTCGTGTTGCGGATGGCGTCAAGATGACTGATGATCAGATCTGGAATATGGATTGGCTACTCGAGGGTATCATTGTATTGTAATTTTGTAAAATAGAAACCGTGCGGGTGAATCGTCCCGCGCGGTTTTTTGTAAGTTTATTGTTAAAATTATGATTGCAATTCGCTTTTAAATATGATAAAATAACTTTTAGAGAAATTTCCGGGTGTGGCGCAGATTGGTAGCGCGCTTGAATGGGGTTCAAGAGGCCGCTGGTTCGACTCCAGTCACTCGGACCATCTATAAACCGTATAGATACTGATTTTTTGAGGTGTCTGTGCGGTTTTTGTTTTTGATTAACTGCTTAATGTCTAACATATTAGTATTTGTATTCAAGTCTAATGATTATAGAGAAAAAATATCATCTACATTATCATTCTCAATCACTTGGCGTGACTTTAAAATATAAACATAAATATTTCCAGTAGTTTCAATATCTGAATGTCTTAGCCACTCTTGAATTTGTTTTAAACTATAACCCTTATCGTGTAGAATACTTGCACAACTATGCCTAAGATTATGAAAATACAATTTAAAAAAACCATTTTTTTTCACACTCTTTGAAATCCTCGAGTAACATGATCTGGTCTAAAGAATTTACCATTTGGCCAAGTGAAAGTATAGTTAGAATCAGTATCAAAACCTCTAAACAACTTCTTATTGTTTTTTGTTTGCCGTATAGATTGAGTAATAAATCTTTTATTTCAGGAAGTAGCACATAAGTTCTCTTACTAGATGAGGTTTTTGTTTTATCTTTAAAGACTGTAGATAAATTTTTAACGGTTGTATAATTTATTTGAATAGTCTCGCTTTTAAAGTCTATAGATGATCGTTTAGGTTCTAAAGATTCGCTACGCTGCAGGTACATACTACCCCAAACACAGCCGACATCTTCTCCACAAATTCCAAAGCTCGATTCACATTTTCGCCCATTGCTATGTTGGAAAGATAAATGTTTTCTGTGAAGCTCATACAACTTTGCATTACCGAAGAAGACGCACCTGATAGTTTGTACATCGCAACAGAAAGAATGTAGTTTTTGAGTTTCTCGTAACCCGGCCCAATAGTCTCAAATTATTCTTTGCTTTGTTTGAGGATTTTGCTGTCTTGTCCAGAGTGGAGGAAATCTTTTTGTAGAAGCGATAGCTTTTACATAGCCTTTTGAGATTGTTAGATTCCAGCGTCAACTTTTTTATGAACTCTTTTGAGCTTTTTATCTAGTCCTAATTTTGAGTGCCCGTTTTTCCAAAACCTTTGAAAACAGTCGCAAAATCGGAAGATAAATTAGAATAAAGCTGCTTTTACTTTTCTAGGTTTATAGTTACCTCCCGCAATTTATCCGCCGTCTTATTGAATTTACTTTGAGCTGTATCGGATATGTTTTGAATCGCAGGGGTTAATTTACTGATAAAAGCTTCGATCTTCTGAATCTATGCTTTGAATGTTGAAGTGTCGATAGAAGGGGACAGTGTGCAGTCGATTGCATCTATTTTAACGGCAATATCTCGGTTTGCATAGTAGTCCTTGTGTTGCACTTTTTAGAATTGGATATTAAATTGGGATCTGATGTAATCGGCGGTTGCATCTTTTCTGTTGCTCATTTTGCAGCATTGTTTAAACTCTTTTTGACATCTTCATCCCATTTCGCGCTGTCTGCGATTTTTGTTCAACTTCGTTTATTTTTTCATGTGATTTTGCGAGCTTTTCAGACTTGAATGCATAGTTTTCTGTGCCGTAGACGGTCTTTGCTGTGACTGATTGAGCTTTTGCGGTTGAAATCCCGTTTTGAGACTGCATTTTTTGAAACGCTGCGGATATTTTCGTCGTTTCATTTACGATGTTTTGGAAATTAAAATTATTGGGGACCGTTTTTAAAGAAGTGCTAGACTGTGAAACGGTGGGAATAACGACATGAAATATATTGAAGTTCCGATAGTTTTCTGATCACTTTATCAAGCGTACTCACGGCTTTGGATGCGTTGACAATAACTTCGGTTATCAAGTTTTCATTTGCTATTTCTTCACCCATTGGCGGTCATATTTCCGCGCTCAAGGCGTTATATCTTCAAGACTTTTTTTGCATATGCTAAAAAAGAGAACCAAAGCTTATGGCTCTGATTCTCTGAGAATTCTTTTGTTTTTCTGTTTCTTTATTAACAAATAGATGACTTGGGCCTAAAATGAAAGTAATAGGAGCGAACCGTTTAAAAAACGGATAAGCCCCAAAGTAGAATGCAAAAAAATAATCGCTTACCTTGACCGGGGCGATTATTTTTTTGCATTTATATCATTCTTAATAATTTCTTTAAATACCAGAAGTATCAATAAAGTACATGTTAATTTAGTCATGCAAGCCCCCTCTTTCTTTAAGGGAGTGGGGAGCCGTCCTCCACAGCTTTGATTCTGTTAGCTACACTATATAACAGGATATTCCAAAAATTCAATAGGCTTTTCTGTATTTGTCCTTCAATCTCTATTTTCACTGAAAACTTGATAGAGGATTGTTTGTTTTTAGCCAGTATCTCGTCGATCTGCTTCGACCGCTTTTTTATTGTTTCTTCATTGCTTTGAATTCTCAGATCTTTCGGGATATCAGCACCGAATAAATCAAACGGTTTTTGCGGATACGGTGCGTTTTTACAAAGTAAAGAAGCTACCGCCGATTGAATATGTACCCCGTAAAGCCATGACGAGGCATTTACTTTCTCTTTCAATTCTTTCGCGATTTCTTTTAGTTTGATTTCATATGATTTAAAAT
>CAKSKO010000113.1 GCA_934465125.1 uncultured Eubacteriales bacterium | reverse complement strand
ATAATTTTATCGAAGTAAGAGTTTATGTAAAATATTTTTATTTTATATTTGATTTCTAAATTTTAAGATTTATTTGTTGATATCTTTATGTGCGAATGTACGTCCACGTATTTCGCTGCTTCTTTAGGGTAATTATCAAGATAATAATTAAAAACAATGGTTGTTTCAATGGATATTAAGTAATTTATCAATAATATTATGGAGACGATTTATTTCTTGTGCTTGATATCGAATATAATGCCACATGCTAAGCATAAATGCGGGAACAAGTATTGAAAAAATACCAGCACACAGAATATATAAACGGGCATATTCTTTTACCGGTGTATGTATCAGGCATGTGAATAGACAATAACTGGTGAACAGTGAAAATGATATGTTTGATATTATTTTTATAAAGCACCGCATATACGTTGATCCTTTCTGGCTTATATTGAAGCTACATTATAATTGATTTTAATTCGTACAAAAAATTTTACTATAGAGGACAGCACTGCTGCCCTCTATTTATTTATATAGGGGGTATCATTACATTTTAGAAATGATAGTAATATAAAATATATAGTATCGAGGTATGTTTCAATTTGGTGGTATAAAATCTTTACCGAACATATAAAAGTGGGGCTATATGTTAATTTAGAGGTATATCAGAAAATGCCAGATATTTTATGGTGTCCAATGATGACCACAATTTGCACAACGATTTACAGTTTTGTTTGCGCCAATAAAACCTGTCCAAAATGAAAAACCACGTTTTTCGGAAGTGATTTGAGTTGATCCACAATGAGGACAATGCGCAGTTGAGTTCCTTTTTACTTGATTGATTTCCCATTCGGAATTTTTATCATTTGGAAATTCGACTTCAGAGGGTACAAATTTTACAGTACATTTATATGATGAAAATTCTTTATTTAGATATTCTATGTTGGATTGTTTTATACCGTCAACTAATATGCTTCCTGGTTGGGTTAGTAGTTGATACGCTGTACCTTTGGGAATATTAAATACTTGTTCTAAAATTGATTTTAAAAGGAAAACATTTGCGTTTTTCTGCATTTCCACCAAAACCATAGAATATAATTGGTGCTTATTTATATTCTCCATAGGATATCCACAATGAGGGCAAGAAATTGATTTGTCAGATACTTTTTCGCCGCATTCAGGGCATGTAATTAAAGCCATATGATTACTCCTTTCAAATTGACTGAATACTAAGGAAGCCAATGATAGCCGCAATTTTTACAATGGTTTTCGGTTTTATTTGCGCCGATAAACCCGGTTAAAAGTGAAAAGCCACGTTTTACTGTTGTTATCTGATTAGAGCCGCAACGAGGACATATCACTGTTAATTCTTTGCTATTCATATATTTATCAATACTAGAACTTGCAGAAGATTCTTCTTTTTCATTAGACACTTCTATCTTTAAATTACATTTGAATGGTTCAAGTGTTGCAATAATCCAGTCGGCTTTTTCCTTGGTTGTTGATTTAATTAATGTGTATGGTGGGTGGTCTATTATGTATTTTGTATCACTTAAATTGCCAATATTAAATATTTGCTTGAGACATGCTATAAGTTTTACTTGGTTATTACGCTTTGTGTTAAAATCAGGAAATCCTAAAAATATTACGTTGTATAAAAGATTTTCTGTATTGTTTAATGGAAATCCACAATGAATACACTGGTTCGATTTATCTGAAATTTTGTGACCACATTCGGGGCAGATAATTAAAGCCATATAATTTAATTACTCCTTTCAAGTATTACAATATTAAGGAAACCAATGATAGCCACAATTTCCACAACGATTTTCAGTTTTATTTGCACCAATAAAACCTGTCCAGATGGAAAATCCGCGTTTCCCTATAACAATTTGTTCTGATCCACAATGAGGACATTTTATAGTTGAATTTTCAGTTTTAACGAGTTTTTTGTTATCTAATATATCTGGTATAGACTTTTGGACTCTTATATTACATTTTAGTTCACGAAGATTTTGAGCTATATAATCTGCTTGAGTGCGTGTTACCGATTTGGCAATAATATGTGGAGGATTATCAATTATGTCTACAGCTTCAGGTAAAGTGACTATTCCTAGTTTTTTAGTTAAACAGAGTTTTAATCGAATTTGATTTTGCTGCCGGGTAATCTTATCAGAAAATCCCATATATATTACATCATACATAGTGCAAGAATTAGTAGATATTGTGATATTTTCAGATAATGGATATCCACAATGAATGCACTGTTTAGAACTATTTGATATTTCTCTTTGACATTCTGGACATTTAATTAATGTCATTTTACATAGCCCTCCTTTGAAAATTCACTATTATGATACATAGTTAACTTATATGGGAATATTATAGCTTTAAAGTACGATATAATCAAGAATAGTATTGAAATTGTGGAATTTTGGAGAGACTGAATATATGGATTTTGGAGAACGTTTACGAGAATTACGTAAGAAAGCAGGATATACACAGGTTGAATTAGCTGAAAAAGCCAATGTAACAAAAAGTGTGATTTCATATTATGAAAATAGAGATAGATCGCCGTCACCAGATGTCGTAAAGAGATTTTCGGAAATATTCAATGTATCCACAGATTATTTGTTAGGAGTAAATAACAGAGAAATTCCAGATATGATTGATGTTTCCGGATTATCTGAAAAGGAAGTAGCGGCATTAAAACTTATCGTTGATTCTATGAAAGGACGAAAGTAAATATTAAACATAAATTGATAAGCATTTGAAATAAAATATAAAATGATTTAAAAATATATTGACAAAAATGTAAAAATATGGTAATTTCATAGAAAAATTAGAACCGATTACTGCTTTGATATGAAAAGCAGGTACAGCAATCAATTAAAAAAGAATTAGGCATTGTATGATGCTTATTTCTTTTTATTTGGTTGCTTTTTTTGTGCATAAATTAAATTATTAGATAGTGAGGAAACTTATATGAATGAAAAAAGAAATGATGAAATGAAAATACCGTTATGGAAAAAATACACACTTTCAATAGAGGAAGCGGCACAATATTTTCGAATCGGAGAAAATAAATTGCGTCAACTTATAGCAGAAAATTCTACTGCCAATTGGATTCTATGGAATGGAAATCGAGCTCAGATTAAACGAAATAAGTTTGAGCAGTATATAGATAGTGTAAGTTATGTTTAAGTTTACGACAAAAAACTTGAATAACATGTCATGATGTGGTAATGTAAAAGTACTGTATCATGGCTCTTTGAGAGAGGAGCATTATGGCAGAAAAAAGAAAAGATAGCAAAGGACGACGACTCTTAGAGGGCGAAAGTCAAAGAAAAGATGGGCGATACTGCTATACCTATGTCGATACATCAGGTGCGCGCAGATGCGTCTACTCTTGGATGCTGACAGACACAGATAAAGCGCCCGCGGGTAAGAGATGCAAAGAAAGCTTACGGGCAGCAGAGCGCCGCATAAAAAAGGATCTGGCAGACGGGATATGCACAGCAAAGCGAAAGACTTTAAATATGGCTTTTTATGAAAATCTCGCGTGCAGATCACTACGTGATAACACAAGAGAAAATTATACCTATCTCTATAAAAGATTTGTAGAAAAAAGTTTAGGACGCAAGTGTATATCAGATATCAAGTATAGTGATGTAAAAATCTTTTATAAAAAGCTTGTGGAGTCTGGTATGGAGATAAAGACGCTTGAACTTATACAGACGCTACTTCACCCGGTCTTTAAGGTGGCTGTCAGAGATGGCTATATCCGAGTAAGTCCGACAGAAGGAACGCTCACAGAGATAAAGAGCGAGTATCACTATAAAGTAAAGAAACGTAATGCTTTGACACGGGACGAGCAAGTCGCTTTTATGACCTATATGAAAGAGTCTGACATATACTGTAAGTGGCTTCCCCTGTTTACGGTTCTGCTTGGGACTGGCGGGCGTATAGGAGAGATTCTGGGGCTTAGATGGTGTGACTGTGACTTTACAGAGAATGTCATCAGTATAAATCATAGTGTATCGTATCATAAGGACTTGTCAGGAAAGTGTATATATCATGTGGGACTACCAAAGACAGACGCAGGGATTCGCGTTATACCGATGATACCGGACGTAAAGAAAGCTCTTTTACAGGAGCGTAAGATGCAGATGCAGACAGGCTTTTGTAAAGATGAGATAGACGGATATACGGGCTTTATCTTTCAGAATCGGTATGGTAAGATACATAAACCAGTCGTTATCAATGGAGTGGTTAAACGGGTGACAAAGGCGTACAATGAGCAAGAGATGAAAGCGGCAGAGCAAGAAAAAAGAAAACCTGTACTTATCCGCGAGTTTTCAGCTCATAATCTTCGACATACGTTTGCATCGCGTTTATGTAATGTCGAGCAAAATCTTGGCATTATAAAGACTGTCATGGGACACGCAAATATATCTACGACGATGGATATATATAATGATGTGACTGCTATGGATGAGAAGAAATCTTTTGCTGATTATGAAAATTTATTACTAGCGCAAAGCTACTGAAAAGCATTTGAATAGATTTTACGACAGTTTTACGACAGATTTTACGACAAATGAATGAAGAAATATAAGAAAATATAAAAAAATTTGACACGTAAATAAGCCGAAAAGCCCGTAAAATCAAGGGTTTTAAGAAAAATTAAAAAGATATAAAATGGATGTTATTCTAGGTGAAAGCGTGAATAACACGTAACTTTGCGTGTATACTTTTGCCTGGGGTAACATTTTTATTTT
>CAKSKO010000112.1 GCA_934465125.1 uncultured Eubacteriales bacterium | reverse complement strand
CTCTTGGCTGAACATCGACGCCCAAAGCGCAATGGCATGCTGTTTTTCTTCCTTGCTCTGATTAGCATAAAACCGGGGATACGCTGTTGCAATGATATCCATCACAGCTCCTGTTTCTTCTTTCGTCACATGACTTCCGCCCCTTCTGTTTCGATAATTTGGCTCATTTCCATTTCCTTTGCAATATCAAACCACGATCCGGTGTGCACCTCTTTTTTGGGCTGATTCGATGGCTTGTTCTGATAGGACTTGTAATTGCTGATACGTGCTTCACGCTGCGCTAACTCTTCTTCCTCGATGCGTTTACGGCGCACTGCGTGAAAGACCCATCGGGTCATACACGCATAGTGAGACTTCTTCTTGTATCCGTTCGACTCTATGTATTCCGACAAAAACTCAATTGCCTCATCCAGCAGATCTGGATGATTCTTTTGCAGACTCTCGTATTCGTTCTCTGTTAACATCACGTTTTCGTGTTTGCCGTAGGCTCTTTTTTGGGGAGTGTTTACACTCCCTTTTTTCTCTACGTTTCTGTTTTGTTTTTGTTTATGTTTATTTAAGGCTGTAGTTTGTACTGTCGTTTTTACTGCGTTTGTACTGTCGTTTATACTGTCGCTTTTACTTGCCATTTCACTGTCGTTTTCACTGTAATTTTTACAGTGAAACGGGAGTAATTTATACTTGTTAGGACTTCCTTTTTTCCCTTTTTTGAACTCGATAATTCCCGCACTTACTAAATCATCTCTAGCTTTAATTGCGGATTTTTCGCTGCTCAAACCGGTCATCATTCTTAGTCGACAGTTATCTACTAACATCCATTCAGCCCACCCGCATCTATTACATAGATCCATTAATTTAAACCATAGTAATTGTGATGGCACAGGCAAATGATGAGTTTCGAGCCATCGATGGAAAGCGTTCAGTTCGGCTAGATAGTTCATCTTTTATCAATCCTTATTCAATTTTAGAATGGTAAGTCGCTGTCATCTACTTCAATCTCTTCAAATTTTTCTGTATTCGTTTCTTGTGGTTCATCTTTTTTGGAACCTGCAAAATGTACTCGTTCGGTCACGATCTTAAATGATTTTCTTCGTATTCCTTCTTTATCATCGTATGTATCCGTTTGAATAAATCCCTCTATTGCTACGAGCTGTCCTTTTCTGAAATATTTGCATACAAACTCGGCTGTGCTCCTCCATGCGGTGGCATCGATGAAGTCAACCTGGCGTTCTTCACTGGATTTATTGTAATTCCTGCTTACAGCAAGACAAAAATTTGTCATCGAGATTCCGCCTGCTGTATATTTAAGCTCCGGGGTTGTCGTTAACCTGCCCATGAGATTCACGCTGTTGAGCACTCAATAAAACCTCCTTTTTTAATCGGCATGTTTTGCATCTAGCTTTTCCGTCCTCGTTTGCTTTCTCTGCAAAATGAAATGTCTGTCCTGCGCTCCATTTCTTCCCGTTTTTGTCCGTAAAGCCACTAAACGGTGCCCCGCAATCACAACAAACATATTTATTTTCTTGATTTTTAGTCTGTATTTTTTGATCCAACGCATAATCACTATCTTTGGTATCATCAATTGCGAATAGACCGTTTAAAGCATATTTCCTAGCATAGCTGCTTGCACTCCCTGTGATTTGACTTTCATCTAATCCCTTTTTATTTTCAGGTTCTCTTGCATAGGCTGTAGATTCTATCTGCTCTCCGCTTTCTAAGTCAATGACTCGCGCTGTTGCTTTTACATAGAAACGGTTTACTATATTTACGATCTCATCGCTTATTGTGACCGTTGCTTTTACATTTTTAAGCGTCGACTTTAATGCTTCTAAGATATCCTCACAATTACGGTAATGGTATTTCCCAAATGAGTTATATTGAGATTTAGGGGCTTTCAATTCCATTTGTATTTGGAATAGCTTCTCGTAAATACTCACTGTCTTCCTCCTTCTCTATGATACTCAATGGACAATCGTTTCCCCTTGTCCTTCCAACATCCACTAACGGTTCATATGTTTTGATGCAGATATGTCTCACATATTGTTTTCCCGTTCTTCCCCGGCAGAACGGACAATGCATACAGCATACATCATTTTCTGGAAAGTATACTGTTTCAGTATACTTTCCTTCTGTATAGAACTTAACAGGTCCTCTCAATGCCACAAATATAGGCCTCCTTTTGCATTTCTGAGAGCAAATAATCTGGATCTTCATAGGAGTATGATTCTTCTATTTCTTCGTCCTGCCGGATCCAATTGCCGCTGAAATAATATTCTACGATTTCTTCTTTCTCTTTTTCTGATGCGTTTGCAACCGCATATTCAAACGCTTCTTCCTCTGGCACTTCTTCATTGGTTTTAAGGTTTAAATACAAAGTCGTCTTCCTCCTTCATGCCTGAGTTTTGAAATTTATCACGCCAATAATTGCACATGATTTCCGAACTTTTCAGCTTGTCCTTGAGCTCTAGGTTTTCTAGGTAGAGCTTTGCGATCGCTTCTTCTATTTTGTAGGATACCATTGATTTTTTACTCCTTATGTGATACACTTCGAATGTATGTATTTTTGTGTCGCTAATGGAATTGCCGTTCCTTAGCGACTTTTTCATTTTCTTTTGACACTTTCCAGGTGTTTCGCTGTATTACCAACAATCGTACTCCCGGTAAACGTCAGCAGAAAGACGATTACTGATCCGCTGATACTAAATGGATTTCCGATTAATTTACAAGCTAGCCACAGAATTAATACGCAGCTTAAATATCCTAAAATCAGGCTTAATATGTATGTTATCGCGTTTCTCATAGTTCCTCCGTTGTTTCATTTTCTTCGTTTAAAAGCCGTTCCAACTCTTCAATTTTTGTTAGAATCTCATTCCTCAAATTTAGACTTTCATCTTCTACGGTGCTTTTCAGCTTCATTAACGCCTTGTGTATGGTGTAGGAAGTATCTGCTTTTTTGAGTATGATCAGATCGTCTTCTAAATAGATTTCTACCCGATCTCCTTCTGACAGCAAATGTGATTTCCTCAATTCTGCCGGAAGCACGATTCTTCCTAAACTGTCTATTTTCTTTGTCATCCCTGTTACTTTCATGTTCTTCCTCCTTCCTTCATAGCAATGATTCTCCAAAGCCACCGTTATCCACGTAATGTGCGAATTTTTCCGCCAGCACATCTGCTATGCCTCGGTTAAGCCTCTCCCTCAATTCATTCTGGTGTCGCCTTGCTTTTTATTGACCTTTCCCCTCTTATACTGAATCAAATTATCAACATGTATAGGATAAGTTGATCTGTTGCTGTTAGGATACTTTATGCATTCACAGAAAGGGCATTTCCCCGTTTGAGACCACAATCTTATCGATTGAGCTGGTATATTCATTGCTGGTTTTAAAAATTCAGATGCATGTTGCGGCCTTGGACGTTTTATTGCCCTTAATTCTTCTTCCGTCACTTTTTATCCCTCCTTTCTTTTTTCTCTACCCAATCCTCAAAAATCTTTAAAAACAATGCATTTAAAGATACCCCTTTATTGGCTGCAATTTTCTTATATTCGTTTAATAGATCTTTGGGAAGCCTTAGAGTGAATCTCGCTCTTGCGCCTTTTGTCATATATTAGACGTCATCTCCTTTCTTCATTATATTACCACATCTTCCATTTGACGTCAATAGTCACATTAAATATTATTTGATTTTTTTCCCTTTCAATGATATTATTGTGTCAACTAGACGTCTACAGAAAGGAAGCGATTAGTTATGGACGAGCCTAATATAAAACGTTTTACTTTACGCATGAATTTAAAATTATTTGAAATCATTAAAAATGAAGCAAAGAAAAATAAACGCTCTGTTGCTATGGAAATCGAATATATCTTAGAACAATATGCAAAAGAAAATAATTTGCTTAATGAATCTTTTTTAGATGATAGTAAAGAATAAAAACAATTAAATCTTTTACTGTATATCCCATCTCCTCCGCCTGCTGTCTGAGCTTGTCCATAATCTCAGTTGGTAGGCGGATTGTCATTTGTACCCGTTCCATATTTCCTCCTTCTTTCATTTTTTCTCCTTTCTTTTTTCTCTACCCAATCCCATAGGACTCGCATAGTCAAACTGAACTTCTGGTAACTTCATGACCAACCAGATAGTCTAAAGAGCATCCAAATAAATTTGCAATAGCTTCAATTTCTGAAAGAGTAAACTCTCGTTTGCCATTGAGCTTAAAACTAACACTATTGGTTGACAAGCCAAGATTATTTGCAAGTTCTCGAATTGTTAAATTATTGCGACCCATCTCTGCTTTTATGTTCGGATATAGCATATGCATCCCTCCTTTATTTTTACTCACCTTTGTTAGCTGCTATATCCCATTATACTCACTTGAGTTAGTTTGTCAATAGAATTATTGACATTTCTACTCACAAATGTTAACATAATCTCAGGAGGTGAATATATGGATTTTAACGAAAACCTAAAGCATCTGATTCAAATCTATGGCTTAAAACAAGCTGACTTATGTCGAATGACCGGGATCCAACCATCTCTAATGTCTGACTATTTTGGTGGGAAAAAAAGCCCAACATTAAGAAATGCAATTCTTATCGCGGACGCACTTAATATTTCACTAGATACTCTAGTTGGTAAAGAGTCTCCTTCCAATTCGCAAAGAGAGAAATGCTTAAAAAATGGTAAAGGTACTATGTTGAGTGAACAATCTAAGCAATTGACAGAGTTCGCATCTTCTACTTTCAAAGAATTGAAAACCGAATATCAGGAATATATTCTGAAGCAAATGGATTTGCTATTAGACATACAGCATAAT
>CAKSKO010000111.1 GCA_934465125.1 uncultured Eubacteriales bacterium | reverse complement strand
TATCATATCTTTCAAAATATACCACTGTGGGTTTTACGATTTCAATTGGTATTATTTTAATAAAAATGACCGTCCTGGGTGTTGGGACGGTCGTTTCAATTTATTGGTAAGATTAGTTGTTTTGTTCGGTAAAGCGCGTTAAGAATTGTTTTGTGCGCTCATTTTTTGTATTTTCAAATACTTCTACGGGTGTTCCGCTCTCGATAATTTTACCCTGATCCATGAAAATCACCCGATCGGCAACGTCGTGTGCGAATTTCATCTCGTGGGTTACAACCACCATCGTTATATGCTCCGCTGCAAGCTCTCGTATTACCTTTAAGATCTCGCCAGTTAACTCCGGATCGAGGGCGGAAGTTGGTTCGTCAAAAAATAAGATATCGGGATGCATTGCCAAAGCGCGTGCGATCGAGACTCGCTGCTGTTGTCCGCCAGAAAGCTCAAATGGATAAGAGTTTTCTTTTTTTTCAAGTCCCATTTTCTTTAAAAGATCCCGGGCTTCTAAAACGGCTTCTTCTTTTGTTCGTCCCAATACTCTAATTGGGGCTTCGATAATATTTTGCATAACAGACAAATGCGGAAATAAATTAAAGTTTTGAAACACGAGGCCAATATGAAGTCCAATTTGATGGCGAAGGGATTTGTCGCAGTAAAGAGCTTTTCCTGTTTCATCATTTTTAACAAGGATTTCCCCGCAGATCGAGATTTCGCCGGAATCGATTGTCTCAAGTTGCGTAATGGAGCGCAGAAGGGTACTCTTTCCCGAACCAGACGGTCCGATAATTGTAAGCACTTCTCCTTTTTTTACTTCAAGGGAAATATCCTCAAGAACGGATAAATGCTGAAAGCTTTTATAAATATGATTGGCAGATAATATAGTCATACAAGAGCGCGCAAAAAGGCTTCGAAGCTAAACCGATGTGCGCTGTTTTTCCCACCTTTCTGTTTTGAATTTCAATCGTTGTAGAAGTTTAACGATAATAGTCCAGACGTTTTTCAAGAAGAGTAAACAGACGAGTCACAATGCCGTTCATAATCAGATAGAAGATAGCAGCAACAGCAAACGGTACCGCGCTGACATAGGAACTTGCGAACTTTTCTGTTACACGCATGATCTCGATCACAACGATTGTCTGCGCCAAAGAAGTATCTTTGATGAGTGTGATAAATTCATTGCCCATCGGAGGGGTGATCTGTTTGATGACCTGTGGGAGGACAATACGAAAAAAGGTTTGTTGTTTCGTAAAGCCTAATACTTTGGACGCTTCATATTGCCCGCGCGGAACAGATTGCAGCCCACCGCGGTAAATCTCAGCAAAGTATGCCGCATAATTCAGAGAAAACGCAATAATTGCAGAAGTAAACCGCGGTGGCTGGACGCCGAATAAAGGTTTCACCCCATAAAATACGAACATCAGCTGCAGCATAAGCGGCGTTCCGCGCATTACCAATATGTAAAGTTTTGCGGGAAGGTTGACCCATTTGTGTTTGGACATTCTACCAAGGCAGATCAAAAGTCCGAGCGGAAGGGAGAATAAAAGGGTCAGAAAAAATATTTGAAGTGTTGTAACGCTTGCCTTTAACATCTCCGGCAAAAGGACTTGAAAATTCATGTTGTTCCATCCTATTCTTGTTCATTGATAAAATAAAACGTGTATTTCTATCTAAAAAAGTGACCGGACCAATTGAGCAATGACTGCCAACAGATCCGGGGTACACTGGTAAAAATGTGAGGCATTTAAAAAAGAGAATCTTACTGATTAGAAACGGTGGTAACGTCGTCCCCAAACCACTTTGTAGAAATTCTAGCAAGTGTTCCATCATCTGCCATTTCAGTTAATGTCTGCTCTATTTTTATCTTAAGCGCCGCATCGTTTTTTCTGAATCCAATTACATAATCTTCCGCCGCAAGAGAAACAGGTTTTCCGGTCTCTGTTTCGATCAGACGGTAAGCGTTTGGCGTTTGCTGGATATAAAACCGTGCTACGATTTCATCGATGCCGATCGCGTCAACTGTCCCATTTTGAAGCTCTAAGATCGCCTTTGTATAGGTATCAACCTCGACGACATTCTTAAGGGTTCCTTTAAAAACAGGGTTTTTGTCGAGTGCATGTGCAGCCGACGACTCGGTTTGAACACAAAGATTGTTACCAGCTAAGTCATCGAGTGTCTGGTAAGAGGAATCCGCTTTCACAAGGATACATTGGTTGTTTTGCATATAAGGAAAGCTCAGGTTTAGTGCCTGATCGAGCGCTTCTGTTTTACTCATACCGTTCCAAATGCAATCAATGTTTCCGTTGGCTAGCTCCATCTCTTTTGTGGCCCAGTCGATCGGCTGGAATTTAACAGAAAGACCTAAGCGGTTTGTTACTTCCTTGGCTAAATCGATGTCGAAGCCGATCAACTCACCGGAATTGACGTCGACGTACCCCATCGGCGGAAAGGAATCATCAAGACCGACGATAAGCGTTCCCGATTTTTCTACTTTATCATAAGAGGTGTCAACCGAAGAGTCAGCATAATTTTGACTCTGACAACCAGTCAATCCTATTATTAAACAGGATAATACAGCAAGGGTGAGAAGAAGAGAAAAACATTTTTTCATAAAAAATCCTCCTGTAATTTTAAATGAGTATATTTTATCATATTAGCTAGATAAAGTAAAGGGCATTTTTTGATCATAAGAAATCTTTATTGATTCAGCACGAAATTAAAATAGTTTTTGCGGATCGAATATGATAGAACACATCCAAGTAAAGAGGAACGATAGCTCATTTTGAAAACTAAGCGACTATAAGAATATTAATTTGCAGGACATACAGAAAACTCCTGCAAATAGATGTTAGCAACTATTAACAGGAGCTTTTGTATGAATTGTTATAAAGCTAGTGTAAAATTAATTATTGTAAGGGAGGGTAAGTGCTCCGCCGTCGGTCATACAAATGTCGATACCATACTCAGGATGTGAAGTTTTATATGGTTCTCCGGCGGTGGTGGAATCAGATATGAAAGAATCCGCCTGACGTGTTTTTACTAAATTGAACTGGGCATCCCTTGGGACAAATAGGGAAACATTCTCTTTCTAATTGCTCGAGATATCGATATTTCCCAACATTATTTTAAATAAATCAAATTTATGTTACAATAAAATACAAAATCAAACCAAAGGATTTTCCAAAACGTATGATCGAGTTGCTCCTAAAAATAACCTAAATGAGATGGTGCTATTTTTTCATTAAAAAGGAGGTTTGTTATGATAAGACTGTGTGTGTTTGATTTGGATGGAACGCTGATTGATTCGCTCTTAGACTTAGCGAAGAGTATGAATGAATCGTTAGAAGAAAATGGCTATCCAGCGAAACCCGAAGAAGAGTATCGCTTTCTTGTAGGAGATGGCCTTTCGGTATTGGCTGACCGTGCCGCAGCGCCGTCGGTGTTGTCACATAGAGAAAAAGAAAAGATAGTTTTTAGCTTTCATCAGAACTATCAAAAGAACTGTTATGAGCGCACAAGGCCGTATCCTGGGATTGTAAGCCTTCTTACTACCCTAAAAAATAAGGGAATCAAACTAGGGGTTCTTTCCAATAAACCGGATGAATTTGTAAAAAAAATTGTCCCATACTTCTTTGAGGAATCGCTCTTTATAGAAATAGCAGGCAATCGGACTGAACTCCCGAGAAAACCGGATCCTCAATCCCTTTTAGAAATGCTGAGTCGCTGTGGGATAGAAAAGCAGGAATGCCTTTATGTTGGAGACAGTGACGTCGATGTCAAAACAGCGAAAAATGCTGGAGTAATATCCTGCGGGGTGTTATGGGGGTTCCGTGGGTATGAGGAATTAAAAAGACAAGGTGCAGATTTCCTAATAGAACATCCAGACGATTTATTAAAAGTAATTTTTTAATCACCAAATCTAATGGGGGAGAAAGATAGAAAACCATTTGGTTTTCTATCTTTCTCCCCCATTGTTGTATTTAAATCTTTAAAAGCTCTTCAAAAGAACAGTCATATAATTCACAAAGAAGCTTCAAAATAAAAATACTTGGAAGAGTTTTCCCTCTTTCATAATAGGAATAAGTAGAGCGTTCAACCGCAAGATAAGTAGACACCTGTTTTTGGGTTAGTCCATTATGTTCTCTTAGAAACCGTAGTCGTTCCCCAAGCGCTTGGTTTGTGTTAATCGGGTGCATAGGGAGTTCCTCCTTACATATTCTTTTGATAGTGATCCATTATAAATCGACTTTCCGCTATTATATCACATTTCTCGATGTTAGTGAAATATCACTAATGTCGAGACTTTTCAAAGGTTATGATTCTTTTAATGACATATCGCTAAGGAGGAGAATCATGAATACTAGCCAAACAGTTGCAAAGAGAATCCGTGAGTTGTGTGCCCAAAGGAATATTACGCCGAATGCGATCAGTAATATTTCTGCTGTACCGCAGGCGACGGTAAAAAGTATATTAAACGGAGAGAGCCGAAATCCTGGGGTCGTTACGATTAAAAAATTATGTGATGGGTTTCAAATTACGCTGGGAGAGTTTTTTAATACAGAGGCGTTTGATAAACTCGATCAAGAGATTCAGTAAGAATAAAAAATCTCATATAAAAAAGTGCTGCTAGAATGTTACAGGCGTATAAGGAGCTTATTATATCTGTGGCATTGCAATGGTAGAAATAAGGATTTGACTGTAACGGTTAGAGCTTTTTTCTATACTTAAAAACCGTATATTCATAATTAAAAAAGTTTTTTATAATAAAATTATCTAATCAAGGAGGTTTCGTTATAAGTACATTATTTGAACAACAGGGTGATTGTTATGG
>CAKSKO010000110.1 GCA_934465125.1 uncultured Eubacteriales bacterium | reverse complement strand
GAACAACCAATATAAATAACGTCTCCCAAACAATAAAGTTCTCCTAATATATAGAGAGGCTGTCGTGGAAGAAGAATTTTCGCTTCAAACTAATACCCACAAAAACGTTCGGTAGTCCTCTTTTTGCAAAAACAGCTAATTGGTATGTTTATTTTGTGTTTTTTTGTTTTGTTGCCTGAACAGCATGGTAAATCATGCTATAAAAAATAGTCTTTGCGTTGCTTGCCAAGAGTGAGATATGTTCAGTTTGCCGATTAAACCCTTCAGTGCCCGCTTGGCGCTCTTTTGTGTCGAGTGCTGTTTGAACGTCTTCTTCAACAGTATCAAGATCCTTATGAAGGAAATCTTCACGTTTTTTGACTCCGACAGGATCTCTGAAGGAGAACATTTTTTGTAGCTCTCGCTGGGGAGTTACTCCCGTGTTTAGAAGAGTTAACTGCAAATGATATTGTAGATGATTTACAATATTATCAATTGCAGATTTCATTGATATCGTGAATGTTATGGATTGATATAAATCAATGTAATCTGCAAGGTTTCTTTGATTTTGCGGATTCTTTAGCGCAGTCTGATATAGTTTTAAAATTCTATAATATGTATCTGTTGCATCAATCGGTTGCTTGGGATTACGATTTTTAAGTTTTTTTATCAATGTAGTAAAATCTGATTCATAGTTTCCTAATATTATGTTATTTAAAACGTTTGCCTGTATTTTTATGTCTTTATCCATTTGTTCGAGGTACTGCTGATTCGATTTTTGTTCTGCTAAAGTTTTGCTGTTTGCTTTAGTATGCCCCGCATTGCGAAGTCGTTCTGTATTTTTTATGAATGTGAGACAAGATAGTTTATCATTGTAGGCGATGTCTTTTTGTGAAAATTTTAATATATCTTTTGTATAGTTTTTAAAAGATGCATCGTTTAACAAGTTTTTAAAATAAAATGCAGTTTGAGCAGATGGACGGTGCTCAAAAGAATATGATGTTTCGAAATCAAGCGGATCCTCTTGATTAGGAGCAGAGAATTCATCAGAAGCAGAATGGGAACGAAACCCCAATTCATTTCGCACTGTATGAAAGAAATCCTGAATTCCCATCAGATAAACCTGCAGCATTTTGTGTTTGCCGGATGCAAGTTTAACGGCTTTTAAAATATTGGAGTCGATCATAGTTAATAATGGGAATAGAGCCTGGACACGAGCAACCCTATCGTCTTTGTTATCAAGCCAGGGTAATGGTTTGATGATTTCAATCATCGAGGTAATGATCCAGTTGATCATTTTAAGAGAAGAAAGAATATTAGAGTCTTGCGAATGTTCTGAAGCATTTTCTTCCATGATCTGCCTAGCCTCCGTGAGAAATTCATCCTCCTGTAATCCCAAGGAGACTACACCTTTCTCCTGTACAAAGATAGGACGTCTCATGAGCTTATTTTTTGTACCATCAAACTCCACTCTTACCCGGCTCAAATCGCTTCCGTCTTGACTCATGTAGTCTAGGATATTCTCTGCTGCACTACCGGGACTGATCGTATGATGCAGTTCTGCGATATCTGAGAGTCCGGCTTGCTTTGCCATGGAATAGACGAACGAATTACAATTGTTAGCTTTTTTAAACCTTCCCCTTATCATTTTAAATTTTGAATTGTCAGATAAATATTTTGGGATAGATTTCATCACGTTGATTAGTCTATCGTAGCTGATATCACTTTGGGTACCGATCGTTTGGAGAGTATTACTGTCATCGATAAGGTCCGAGCGTTTGTTGTTTCCATAAAGGCCCATCACAGCGCGTTTTCTTCGAAATGTTTTGGAGGAAGGTTCGTATGTAGTGTATCGTAATGCCAGAAAGGAATGCTGAGGTATGCTAGCCCACGCCGCTTTTTTGCCTAGCCTCATGGTATTAATGTTTGTTTCAAATTTTGGGGGAGCATAAATGCTTTCTGAAATAGGGGCCTCCATTGCTCGGATTGTTGTAATATGAGTTGCCATTTGAGATTTAGGATTTTTATCTTTTTTATCATAAGAGATTTTATTACCGCATTCGATGATGATGTCGTCGACATATCGAATAGAGGAATCCATAGCTCCAGAAGAAGAGGAAGCACCGCCTGACGACTCATTCACACAGGGATGGGAAGCACCGCCTGACGACTCGTCTACAGAGAGAGGAGAAGTACCGCATGACGACTCATCCACAGAGGGATGGGAAGTGCCGTCAGACGACTCGTCTACAAAGAGACCAGAAACGCCGTCTGACCAATCGTCGACAAAGAGACCGGAAGCGTCGTCTGCATAGGGATTTTGAATATCGACAGAATGAGTCATAGTAGAGTCATCTGTCTGATTCATCATAGAATCAGACGCTGGTTTTTGTTTGGGTGGTTCAAAAAAAGTTGGGTTTTTCCAGCAGATTGCCTCGAGGCGCTTTGGACGATTACACAACACTTTCACATCACGCGGAACCGCAGGTGACTTAAATGATGCAAGACGGGACACAGCACCGGCTTTTTTTATACTAATATTCTTTTTATCATTTAAGTCAAAAGAAGGCATTACAATACACTCCTTTTTATATAAAAGTGAATAATCTTATATTTTAAGTTCCTCATTTTATGCACTACATAATACAATAAAAAGCAATATTAGCCATTGTAATACTTGATTTGTTTTTTTCTATACAATTAGATTTAAGGGTTCAGGCCGACAAAGATAAAAATTGCCCCAACGAGAACTGCCCCTAGGCAAAGGGCTAAATACAACGTTCTCTGACGTTTTGTATCACTGATAATCTCATCTTCAGATTTATAAGACAGCATCGATGGCTTCTTTTTTGCAAGGGTGGCACGACCAATATAAATAACGTCTCCCAAACAATAAAGTTCTCCTAATATATAGAGAGGTTGTCGTGGAAGAAGAATTTTTTCTTCAAACCGATACCCCAAAAAATGTGAACCGAAATTGGATGGGAAAAAAGAGAATCTTCCCATATTAGACCGCAGCCACTCAGACCCCTTTTGCTCAAACCGGTTGCACGCCGGCATCAACTCAGCGTCTTTTCCAAAGCTGTTCACATCAACAAACACCTTGGTATCACAGCTTTTATCTGTAATATAAACCTGAGTGGAGCTTTTTTCATGGGAGATTTCATTTTCAACCTTTGTTGTATACGTATGGACGTTTCCATCTCGGTCTCGTGTGGTATGTGTTTCCTGCCGAACGGTATAACAATGGTTCTCATAATAGACGACATTGCGGTTGGAAAATGGCGCTGTAACAGGTTCTGTGCTTTCTACAACGCCTTTTAGCTCCACATAATGTCGGTAACTGGGATCAAGTTCCGACATGCTCTTGACGATTTCTTCTACATCCTTTATCGTGCTTGCCTGCATGTATCGCATTTCAAAAACCTTAGCGCCTTTTACCCGATAAATATAGATACCGAAACAAACGGCGCCCGAAATAAATAGAATACCAATGATGACTTCCATCGGATCGCCTCACTTAATTGTCTTTCTTTTCATTCATTTCTGCCATCAGACGAGCCAATTCTGCGTCAACGGCACTTTTTGCCTCAAGTTCAGCAAACTCATCTTTTTTAAAGGTATCGGAAGACATATCAGAGAATGCCTGAGCCTCCGCTTCTTTTCCTTCAATTTTTCGTTCCATTTTATCAAGCTTTGAAAATGCACTCCCACTGTCGGTACCGGTAAGAGCGGTTGCGATTCCCTTTTGTGCATCGGCCATCCGTGCCCTTGCGATTAGCATATTCTGTTTTGTTCTAGCTTCCTCGAGCTTTGAACGAAGAATCGAAACCCGATCTCTCAACTGAGCGACTTGCGTACTAATGCTTTCATAAGACGTTTGGAATCCAGCGATATTGTTATCAACAGCAACTTTATTTTCAAGAGCTTTTTTTGCAAGTTCTTGATTTCCCGCGCCCAGAGCAACCTTTGCTTTTCTTTCCCATTCAGCGGAGGACTCCATTGCGTTATCAAGTTGTTTTTTTGCCTGTTTTTCGCTTGCCATCGCTTGCCCTAAGGCCTGCGTTGCAATACGTACCTGCTCTTCCATATCGATAATAACTTGTTTTACCATTTTTTCTGGGTCTTCTGCTTTGTCGATCAAATCATTGATGTTTGCTTTTAAAATATCAGCGAGTCTTGAAAAAATTGCCATACTATCTACCTTTCCTTTCTTTACTACAAAATATATAACCACTACTTTACTAAATATATTATAACATTATGGTGAGGTTTGTGCAATATTAAGCACAGATAATTTACAATATTGTACCCGATTGCTCAAAAATACAGGAATTAGAAATAAAGCTGCTAATTTTCTTTTTATTATATCGATTCTATTGAGATATATGATATAATTATTATATAAAGGAGGCGCCAATTATGAATACTTGCTGTTTTTCAGGTCATCGAGTGATTCCGGAGGAAAAACTTTTATATGTGAGAACGCGTCTCTACGAAGAAATCGTGAAAACAATTCAAGACGGATATACGCGTTTTGTGTCTGGGTTTGCCAATGGCACCGACTTAATGGCAGCAGAACTTGTTCTTGACCTCAAGCAATACTATCCTGGTATTAAGCTCCAGGCGGCAATCCCATATCCGGGCAATGCAGAGAAGAAAAACCCTTATTTCCAGAACCTTTTAAGGAGATGTGATGAAGTAATCATCGTATCGGATCATTATACAAAATGGAGTATGCACAAACGCAATGCCAAAATGATAGAGGAATCTGACCGTCTGATTGCAGTGTATGACGAGAGAAAAACCGGCGGAACAAAGTATACAATCGATCTTGCGAATAAAAAGGGGATTGAAGTCATCAAGATTTTGCTGCCGAAAGAAGATCAAAAAGAGTAATATGCAGAAAGC
>CAKSKO010000109.1 GCA_934465125.1 uncultured Eubacteriales bacterium | reverse complement strand
ATTGATCACTGGTCATTAAAAGTTTATTTCTATGATAAACTTTTAAAAATTAAATGTTAGAAAAAGAAGGAGGAGTTTTCTGGACCTGATGGTGTGGGCGCCAATTGGCGCTGTAGCGGCATTGCTATTTGCTGCTTTTCTCGCTTACAGGGTACTAAGGGAGGAGGAAGGTACAGAGGAGGTTCAACGGATTGCAAAATCGATTCGGACAGGTGCGAGCGCTTATCTAAAACGCCAGTATAAGGGCGTTGCGATTTTTTTTGCAATTATGTTTGTAATTCTCGCTATATTAGCATTTTTTAATCTTGTCAATCCCTTTGTACCGATTGCGTTTGTGACAGGTGGATTTTTTTCTGCTTTGGCCGGCTTTATCGGAATGCGTGTTGCAACACAAGCGAATTCTAGGACAGCAACGGCGGCTCAAAAGAGTTTGAATCATGGATTAAGGGTGGCGTTCTCGGCTGGAGCAGTTATGGGTTTTACTGTCGTTGGTTTAGGAATGCTTGATATGTCGATTTGGTATTACATATTAAAGTTTTTTTACAGAAACCTTACAGAAGCACAACAAGCACAAAGTATTGCATCTACAATGTTGACGTTTGGAATGGGAGTTTCCTTTATGGCGTTATTTGCAAGAGTCGGAGGAGGTATCTTTACAAAGGCTGCGGACGTTGGAGCTGATCTTGTTGGTAAGGTAGAACACTCTATCCCAGAGGATGATCCAAGAAATCCTGCTGTGATCGCTGATAATGTTGGCGATAATGTTGGTGATGTTGCAGGAATGGGTGCTGATTTGTATGAGTCCTATGTTGGCGCCCGTATTTCTGCATGTGCTTTGGCAGTTGCTGCGGGATTTGGACTCAAGGGGATGGCAGTCCCGATGATTATCGCGGCGATTGGTATCTTTGCTTCTATTATCGGAACCTTTTTTGTTAAGACGAAAGAAGGCGCTACGCAGAAGAATTTGCTTTCCGCATTGCGCCGTGGCACTTATATTAGTAGCATCCTTGTTGCAATTGGTGCATTTTTAGCGATTTACTTTGTATTTGGAATGGATCAGATAGGATTGTTCTTTGCTGTTATTGCAGGCCTTTTAGGCGGAATCTTGATTGGGTACTTTACAGAATATTTCACTTCTGATTCGTATAAACCGACGCAGAAATTATCTGAAACATCTAAAACAGGCTCTGCGACGATTATTATAGGTGGACTTTCATTAGGAATGATTTCAACAGCAATTCCGGTTATCATTATTGCAATTGCTATTATCGCTAGCTTCTACCTATCCGATGGTGCTGTAAACTTTAATTCTGGATTGTTCGGAATCAGCTTGGCAGCGGTAGGAATGCTCTCAACATTGGGAATTACATTGGCAACAGACGCTTATGGACCGGTAGCGGATAATGCTGGAGGTATTGCTGAGATGTCAGGAATGGGTAAAGAAGTCAGACAACGTACTGACGCACTCGACTCCTTAGGCAATACAACAGCAGCTACAGGAAAAGGCTTTGCAATCGGTTCCGCAGCGTTAACAGCACTTGCATTAATTGTTTCTTATATCGAGCAGATTGAGTTAATTAAACCAGATTTTCACTTTGACTTTTCGGTAACCAATCCGCCGGTTTTAATTGGATTATTTATTGGAGCAATGTTGCCGTTTATTTTTGCAGCGTTAACCATGGAAGCTGTTGGACGTTCTGCTGC
Organism: uncultured Eubacteriales bacterium; assembly: GCA_934465125.1. GTDB lineage: Bacteria > Bacillota > Clostridia > Oscillospirales > Acutalibacteraceae > CAKSKO01. Next base: position 3,229 of record CAKSKO010000109.1, on the reverse strand, counting down.
TTCTATCGTTGTGGAAGTCAGGCGCCAATTTAAGGAGATCAAAGGGATTTTAACAGGAGAAGGTCAGCCGGACTATGCTTCTTGTGTAGATTTATGTACAAAATCTGCACAAAAGGAGATGATCGTTCCAGCGTTATTGGGAGTGGTTTCTCCGATTATCGTAGGATTGATCCTTGGCGTCAACGGAGTGACAGGTATGTTAGCTGGTGCAACGATTTCTGGTTTTGTTCTAGCAATCATGATGGCAAACGCCGGTGGCGCTTGGGATAATGCAAAAAAATATATTGAATCCGGAAAACATGGTGGAAAAGGATCAGATTGTCATAAAGCGGCGGTCGTTGGAGATACTGTTGGAGATCCGTTTAAGGATACGAGTGGTCCATCTATCAATATTTTGATTAAATTATTGTCAATGGTTTCGATTGTTTTTGCGGCAGTTGTTGTAGGGTGCTCTTGGTTTTAGAGGCGTATAGATCATATATAGAATTTGTTAAACGGAACGGTGAACAAGTTTGTTCACCGTTCCGTTCTTAATTTATAAAAACCACAAGCATAGCTTATAGAAGAGACGAGCGAGAGGAATACCTCATTTTTTTCTAAGATAGATAGGGTAACCAAACCGCACAAACAAGAAAAAGGAGGAACGCCCAAATGGACGAAAATGGTTATTACATCCGAAGGCGAATTAAAATCCGGGGGGCAGATATGGAAAGTGGTACTTTCGTTACAGTAAGCGTTCTGATAAGAAAAGCTGTAAGGGTGCGGAGACGTTCCGTATTCCCAATAAGGAATATTATCTATGCCGCTACGATAAAAACGCTAAAACTGTTGCATCCATGCGAATCCAGAATGAGATTGCAACATATGTAGGGGGTTCAAAGAGGGAATTTGGGAATATGATGAATATAGGTTGTATTTGTTATAATGCGTTTTATGGACAGTTAAAAGTCTGTTTTCTGGGATGAGTGATGCTTAATATCGCATGCCCGGTTTGATGTTTGCAAAACCTTGTAAATCAAAACTTTTTTACGTCTAACTGTCCACAGCAGACCTTTGTTTCCGTTTGCTTTCTGTTTTTTGCCGCTTAAAATGATAAACTAAAACTGGACATGATGGAGGTGAAAATTAGATATGGCGGCATATGGTAAGATGAAATACTATCTTTATTGTACATGAACATAATTTCCCCTGTTCAATAAACAGAAGGTTTATCAATGAGCTCATAAGGCAAGAATAGCTGGACTTCGAAAAATAGATTACTACAATGAAATAAATAAAAGTAATCTTGCTGTAAAATATGAGATTAGTAAAGGAACTGCCAGAGGTTACATGAGAATATATAGGGATGTAAATAACCTGTCTCCCCAAAATAGAGTCTAGATAGATGGTGATACAGTAAAATAAATGCGAATTCATCTCAGTCGAGCCTATCTGAATATGAATTCATAACAAAAAATGAATTGATTAGGAAACTGATGAAATCTTTGATCAGTGAAGTATGATTAAAAAAGGAATACGAAGTGAAAGGAGTTGGTGCATGAAAGATAATCATGATCTTCGACAGTTGGCATATGAAATAGTACTGAAATTATCAGTTAAATTTCCAATCAAGCTGTTATATGAAACTATGGGTGTCTAACGGAGCAGTTTTTACTATTAGAAAAAACGCCTTATCAATCCATCTCAGAAAACAAGACCCCTTATGGAAAGTGTTATTCTGATTCGGGAATATCATATAAAAATCCATCGCACAGCTACCAACGGATAAACACAAAAATAAAGCTCGACAAAAGCATTGTGGCTTCAGATCCATATACACATAAATGCTGTAAAATTGTAGAAATAAAAAGCAAAGCAAGGCACTACCGGTATAGTATATCCAAAGCTGATACTGGTAGGAATCAATATTAACAGACCGATGCAATGCATCATAAGCGATATGATTGCATTCCGCATAAAAGGTATTATGATGAGTTGAAACTGTACATGGATTTATGCAACAATGAGATACTAAGTTATGCTCTTTCTTCAAAGCGTGGAGACTGTTAGTGATCTAAATGATCTACTTAAATTTAAAAAACAGCATTCGGAATATAAAATGATACTGCATTTCGATCAAGGTTCTGTCTGTACTTCAAAAGAGTAGAATAATCTACTGAGATCATATAGCGTCATACATTCCGTGTTACGTGAAGAAAATGTGGAAATGAATTCGATCAATAGATGGACAAAATCCGAACTGTTTACAGATTTTCGTATTCAGGGTAAAAATATCAGGAAAGAAATGCAGATATATAGTGAATTTTTAGATGAGGAACAACCTACATACTCATTGGGATATGTGATGCCCAGATAGCATAGGGAAATATGTGCCTCTGTATAGCAAATATGCCCTTGTATGTTAAGAAAATAACTTTTGTGTCCAATTTATTTTAACAAGCAAAAAGGCTGGACAGTTTAACCCGCCCAGCCTCTATTCCTGCTCTAATATTGTCGTTCACTCGGTGAACAGCAATATTCTAACATACTTCTCTTAGAAATTGTAGTTATTCATGTTATCTTTGTTAAAAATTATGCGCTCTGGTAGCAATACAACACCATTATTTACATCTGCTGTTTCTGCGCCATTTACTAGGCAGTCATTTGGCATAACTTCTACTTCGCCGATTTCAGGAATGTCAATCTTATCGCCAACTTTTACTTCATTACCGGATGCCAGATAAGCTGCGAGGTAGCATCCAATTGCTCCCTGTACCTGGCAATCCCACAAACCCCATTGTTCAATTACACCTGCTTCGCAGTAATCTTTGATGGACATTGGGGATGCAAAACCTGTGATGGTTACATCATCTTTTGTCAGACCTTTGTTTTGTGCTGCTTTGCACTGTCCGGGAAGTGCTGTGGAGTCATTACAGATAATCAAATCAATATCAGAATGTGCTTCCAGAATAGATGCGCCGATGGAAACAGCTTTTTCAGCATCCTGCTCTGAATAGTAATTATCTTTTGCTACGTTTTCCCAATTCGGATAATTTTCTGCAATATAAGCTTCCCCAGCTACCTGCCATGAATTCTGGTCAGCAACTGTTGCTTGAGAATAATGCCAGCAATATTTAATTGTATCTTTTTCAGGATCTTTTCCGCGATTCTTTAAAGAATCTGTGCCCATATCTACAAGCATTTTGCCCAAGATATCCGGTGTTCCCTGACTTACCATCAGTGTGCGTGC